>NZ_DAIUCE010000028.1:9597-17632 GCF_036846325.1 Ligilactobacillus sp.
GCACAGGATGACCGCCTGGTTTATCAGCTGATCGACAGTGAAAAATATTCAACTGAAATTTTGAAGGCAAGACATTCATCGTACGACAAGTCAAACGAACGCCTTGTTGAAGATGCATACGGCCTTGTCAGCGAATATCTCAGCACTAATCTGATTGAGTTTTTGCGTGAACGATATCCGTTCTTTTATTTCGAGGAAACGGAAACGGGAAAGTTTCAATTTTACTTCGGAAACTGGTGGGGACGTCGTCTGTTCGGAACGCTTGATGTCTTGAACGTTAGATTTAACTTTGATGAAAATGAATATCAAAAACTTGCTCGTTCCTTTGAATTTGAAGCAGAAAACAAGCGCTTGAACACCGACACGATTGAACGGCTTTCGCAGGAAAACGACGAATTGCAAGAGCTGCTTGATTCTCAGAGCAACCGCGAAGCAGAAAAGGAACGAATGCGAAGGAAGCTGAAGCAGCTTAATCAGGAAAAGGTGATGCCATGGGATGCCGGCAAGCAAAGGGAAATGAAGCAGAAACTGACCGATGAACTCAGCCGGATTACTGAAATTGACGAAAAAGCGGCCAATGGTTACCAGCGGATCCACGAAAATGAAAAACGGGTCTTGGAACTTTCGAAGGAAGACACTTTGCTCGGTTATGAAAAGCAGAGTATCATTGCCAGATTCGGAAGTTTTGAGAACTTTAAGGAAAAGAATGCTTCTTTGTATCGTGATTACATTACTGATTTGATTGCGACGGGAAATCGGAGGAATTAATGATGAGTGAATATGAAAATCCTACAATAACGTTTTATCCGCATGAGTCTGAATTTGACGTAACTCCTGAAGAAGCGAGGCCTTCGCTTTCGACCAATGAGCGTTTGATGAACTACAACGGCAGATTAAAGGAAAGTCTGAACAACGGGATTCGTTTCACGGAGGTTTTTGACACGCTGATCAATACGACCGATTTAAAAGAATTGTTCCAGTCGATTGAAACGCTTGCTTCATACCAGCTTGATGATGATTACCTGGTTTATCCGATTCAATACAGTCGTGCCGATTTTTACCTGATTTTCATCAATCGTCTGCTTAGCCTGAATGATAAGGAAACGGTTATCCTGATGTCCGGCGAAAAGGACAGAACCTTGTACCACGAATTTCCGGGAATCAATTCGTGCGTCAGATTCAAATTCAAGGTCGATCCGGCAGATGATCGGCGTGCATTCTACATTGACGAACAGACTGGTCTCAGCTTGTTTTATATCGATTTTGCAGACAAGGTTCTGTATTTCAACAGTCACGATATCGTGGAGCTGCTTATTGCAAATGATGCTGAAAATGACAAGAAGGACTTGATTCGTTTTGAAAAATATCTCGTCTCAATCGGTGAATGCGTTGAACAGGCGTATGGATATGAAGTTGACTTCAACCTGCTGAATGCAAGAAGGGATGCTGTTTATCCGATTGTTTCGGAAACTGAGCCGGAAGTCGCATTGGACCGTTTGTTCATCATGAGCTCAGATGCAGGATGCATGCTTAAATCCGGCATGAATGGCGAAGCAATCATGAACTTGCCGGACAGCGTCGTCCTGACTTTGTTTGATGAAAATCTTGCCGGCGGGAATTCTCCGGAATGGGTCATGACCGTCAAGGATGATGAAGACAAGATTTCCTTCTTCGATTTACTGGTCAGATATGATTTCCTGAAGGACTGGTATCTTGAAAATCTTCAAAGCGTTGAAGTCAAGCGCGCAAGATGTTTCTTGAAAGAAGACGATGTTAAAGCATGATGGATTTTGCAAAAATGGCTAAGGACGCACTTCACGTTTATCCGAGAAGGGTTTTGACCGTGACAGGATACAGCGACCGGGAACGAATAAACGGTTTGTATGCGGATTTGACCTGCAGCTGGTGCGATTTGATTGAAGCAGCAGGAAAAGCCGATGATAAGGAATCCGTTTATGATGCGTTTTCTTCCGTTTTGCTGGGCTTTTTCATGATTTCAAACGAACAGAAGACAACATACAAGCTATTGATGACCAAAGAGGAACTGGACAGCATGAAGGGCAAATGGAAGAGCGCATCGTTCAATGCGGTTTGTCTGATTATGCAGCAGCAGCTTTTAAAGAGTCATTTTGAGCATAAGATTGATGCTTTTGTTCGCGCCTGGCATATCGCCTTGAAATTCGGGTTGACCGATCTGGGCTTGGATGAATCAACAATTGTTGAACATTATGACAATTTAATCAGGTGAGATGAGCCTTGCTGATTGAGGAATCGGCAGGGCTTTTGCTTTCCGGATGAAAAGGCAGACCAGTCTTTTGGAAATGAACCGGAGACACGGCTTTCTTGCTATGATTGCCGCCCTATATTATAATTAAACGTTAGAGACTATTTTAAGAAAGTAGGAAGAACTGAATGGATTTTGAACAAATGAAGGAGCGCCAAAGGCACATTCGGAATTTTTCGATTGTGGCACACATCGATCACGGCAAGTCGACGTTGGCCGACCGCATCCTCGAATTGACGGATACGGTTTCAAAGCGTGAGATGAAGGATCAGCTGCTTGATTCGATGGATTTGGAACGTGAGCGCGGGATTACGATTAAATTAAATGCAGTTGAACTGCATTACAAAGCCCAGAATGGCGAAACGTACATTTTTCATTTGATCGATACGCCGGGACATGTCGATTTCTCATACGAAGTTTCAAGATCCCTTGCTGCTTGCGAAGGCGCTGTTCTCGTTGTTGATGCTGCCCAGGGAGTTGAGGCGCAGACGCTGGCCAACGTTTATCTTGCACTGGATGACGATTTGGAAATCGTGCCCGTAATCAATAAAATCGATTTGCCGTCTGCCGAACCGGAAAAAGTTCGCCAGGAAATCGAAGACGTGATCGGCCTCGATGCGTCCGAAGCCGTTCTTGCCTCTGCCAAGGCCGGCATCGGAATCGAAGAGATGCTCGAACAGATTGTGGCAAAGGTTCCGGCACCTTCCGGCGATTTGAAGGCGCCTTTGAAGGCCCTGATCTTTGATTCCGTCTATGATGATTACCGCGGCGTTGTCTTAAGCATCCGCGTGGTTGAAGGAACCGTCAAACCGGGTGACCGCATCAGGCTCATGAACAGCGGTGCAGAGTATGAGGTCGTTGAAGTCGGAGTCAATTCTCCTAAACCGTTGAAACGCGATTATCTGATGGCAGGTGACGTCGGCTATTTGACGGCCAGCATCAAGGACATTCAGGATACGCGCGTCGGTGATACGGTGACGAATGCCGATAACCCGACGGACAAGCCTTTGGCCGGCTATCGTGAAATGAATCCGATGGTTTATTCCGGACTTTATCCGACCGATAATGCCAAGTACAACGATTTGCGGGAAGCGCTTGAGAAACTCAAGCTGAACGATGCAGCGCTTGAATTTGAACCGGAAACGTCTCAGGCGCTGGGCTTTGGTTTCAGGTGCGGTTTTCTGGGACTGCTGCACATGGATGTCATTCAGGAACGCCTGGAGCGCGAATTCGGCATGGACCTGATTACGACGGCACCTTCCGTTACCTATGACGTTGAATTGACGGACGGCAGTCACATCAGCGTCACGAATCCTTCCGAAATGCCGGAAGCACCCAAGATCAGACAAATCAACGAACCTTTCGTCAAGGCCGAGGTCATGGTTCCAAACGAATACGTCGGAGCCGTAATGGAGCTTTGTCAGCGCAAGCGCGGCAATTTCAAGACCATGGAATATCTGGATGACTACCGCGTCAACGTGATTTATGAAATGCCGCTTTCAGAAATCATCTTTGATTTCTTTGACAAATTGAAATCCAGCACCCGCGGCTACGCATCGCTTGATTATGAGCTTGACGGAACGCGTCCGAGCGATCTCGTCAAAATCGACATCCTGCTCAACGGCCACAAGGTCGACGCATTGAGCTTTATTTCACACAGAGAGTTTGCGCCGCAGCGTGCCAGAGTGATCACTGACAAGCTCAAGACGATTATTCCGCGCCAGAACTTTGAAATTCCGATTCAGGCCGCAATCGGAGCCAAAATCATTGCCAGAACAAACATCAAGGCTTATCGCAAGGACGTTACCGCAAGGATTCATACCGGTGACCCTGACAGACGCGCCAAGCTGCTCGACAAGCAAAAGCGCGGAAAGAAGCGCATGAAGGCCGTCGGTCGCGTTGTTGTTCCGCAGGAAGCCTTCATGGCGGTTCTCAAAACTGATGAAGAGGTCAAGTAAGGGGGAAGAAAGTTGGACGCACGTCAATTATCAAAACGCCTGGAAGAAGTCGCCTCCTTTGTGCCTGAAGGGGCACGTCTGGCCGACATTGGTTCGGATCATGCCTATCTGCCGGCAAATCTTGCCCTGAACGGGAAAATAGCATTTGCGGTTGCGGGCGAAGTCGTCAGGGGACCTTTTGAAAATGCAGAGCATGAAATCAAAAAGGAAGGTCTTGAAACAAAGGTCAAGGCACGTCTGGCAGACGGACTGGCAGCAATTGAAGCAAGTGACCGGATCGATACCATTACGATCTGCGGAATGGGCGGACCGCTCATTTGCGAGATTCTTGAAAACGGCAAAAAAAAGCTTGCAGATCATCCGCTGCTGATCCTGCAGCCGAATGTCGGTGAAGAAAACGTCAGGGTTTTTCTGCAGAAAAACGGATATTGGATTGAAGACGAACGGATTCTTGAAGAAGACGGTCATACGTATGAAATCATCGTTGGCAGCTACCATGGTGAAGAACAGCCGCTGACGAAGGAAGAGCTCATGTTCGGGCCGTTTTTGATGAGAAATCAAAGCCCTGTATTTGTCAGAAAATGGCAGAAAGAGATTGAAAAGATCAACAGGGTTTTGAGTCAGTTGCAAAAGGCAAGTCAGGTTCCCGTTGAAAAGAAGCGGGAACTTGAAGCTGAAGTCAAACGAATCGAAGGTGTCATCAATGGTTAAAGTAAAGGAAATCGTCAACCGCTTCTACCGCTTTGCACCGCGTTTTATCGCCGAACCAGGCGACCCTGTCGGACTGCAGCTCGGAGACATGGAGCATGAGGTCAGGAAGATGATGCTGACGCTTGACGTCAGACCGGATGTCGTCAAAGAAGCGGTGGAAAACGGCGTCGACTTCATTTTTGCTCATCATCCGGCAATGTTTGTGCCCGTTCATCAAATCGATTTGAGCAATCCGCAGCAGAAGATGTATGCCGACATCTTAAAACATGATATCACCGTTTTTGGAGCGCATACGCTTCTTGACAATGCCAACGGCGGGACAAGCGACTGGCTTGCGGAAGATTTAGGCCTTACGGATTGTGAAATCCTGCTTTCAGAAAAGCAGGAGGCCTGGTATAAGCTGGCTGTCTTCGTACCTGAAGACGATGCTGAAAAACTGAGAAACGCTTTGGGAAAAGCCGGTGCCGGCAAACTGGGCGACTATTCTCATTGTTCGTATTCTCTCAAGGGGACAGGACGTTTTCTGCCTGAAGATGCTGCAGATCCTTACATCGGCACTCCCGGCAAGGAAGAAGAGGTTGCGGAACAAAAGGTCGAAGTTGTCTTTCCTGCTCATCTGAAGGAAAGAGTCCTGGATGCGATGCGTAAGAATCATCCGTATGAAGAAATCGCCTTTGATCTTTACCGCGTTGAAGGATTAGGCGAAAAGTACGGGATGGGTCGAGTCGGCAATTTAAGACATCCGATGACCGTCAGAGAATACGCTGAATTTGCCAAAAAGGCGCTGAACGTTGAAGGCGTGCGGCTGATTGCCAGAAATCAGGACAGGCTTGTCAGAAAGGTCGCTGTTTTAGGAGGATCAGGGTCCAAGTTTTATGCTGATGCACTGAGGAAAGGTGCTGACGTTTACGTTACGGGTGATGTGACGTATCATACGGCGCATGACATCTACGAATCGGGGCTTGCCGTGATCGATCCGGGACATTATTTCGAATCCGTCTGCAAATATCGTCTGACGGACATGTTCAGAAGCTGGGCAGAAGAGGAAAACTGGCCGATTGAGGTCGTGACGTCAAAAGTTAATACGAATCCGTTTAAATTGATTTAAAGAAGTTTATGCATAGAAAGGGTTTTTTAAATGACAAAATATGAAACGCTTGTACCACGCTTTATCAAATACGTAAAAAAGGAAACTCGTTCCGACGAAAATTCGACAACGGTGCCTTCAACGGCAACACAGGTTGAATTTGCCAAAGAAATTGCTGAAGAGCTCAGGAATCTGGGGATGGCAAACGTCCGAATCTCGCCTGAAAGCGGTTATGTTTTTGCAACGCTTGAAAGTAATCTGGACAGGGACGTCAAAAAGGTCGGCTTTATCGCTCACATGGATACGGCTGATTTCAACGCGACAAACGTCAATCCGCAGATTGTTGAGAACTATGACGGTAAAAGCGACATCAGGCTTGATCATGACGGCAAATACGTTTTGACGACTTCCGAATTTCCGAACCTCAGGAATTACAAGGGTCATAATCTGATCACGACGGACGGCACGACGCTCTTAGGCGCTGACGACAAAGCCGGCGTGGCCGAAATCATAACGGCAATCGAATATCTGACGAATCATCCCGAAATCAAGCACGGAGAAATTGAAGTCGGAATCGGCCCTGATGAGGAAATCGGAACCGGTGCCGACCGTTTTGACGTCAAGGACTTTGGCGCAGACATCGCATATACCGTTGATGGCGGACCTTTGGGAGAACTGGAATATGAAACGTTTAACGCTGCTGCAGCCAAGATGACGTTCATCGGCAAGGACGTTCACCCCGCAACGGCCAAGGGTGTGATGGTCAATGCCATCCAGCTTGCGATGGATTTTCATGCGATGCTTCCAAAAGACGAAGTTCCTGAAAAGACTGAAGGAAGGGAAGGATTCTACCACGTCCTGTCGATTGACGGCACGGTTGACGAAGCCCACAGCCAGTATATCGTGCGGGACCATGACCGCGGTAAATTTGAAGAGCGCAAGCAGTTGATGAAGGACATCGTCAGGAAGATGAACGAAAAACTTGGCGAAGAACGCGTCGTCATGAACATGTTTGATCAGTACTACAACATGCGCGAAGTGATTGAAAAGGACATGACGGTCGTTGATCTTGCCAAAAAGGCCATGGAAAATCTCGACATCACGCCGGTCATCTATCCTGTTCGAGGCGGCACAGACGGATCCAAGATTTCATTTATGGGACTTCCGACGCCGAATCTTTTTGCGGGCGGCGAAAACATGCATGCGCGCTATGAATACGTTTCGGAACAGGTCATGGAAAAAGCCACGGACGTCTTGCTCGAAATCGTGAAACTGGTTGCAGAAGACTAAGCGCCTGTAAAATGCAGTGCTGCAATTCGAGGTGAAAAATGAACGAATGGAAGAACAGGTTCTCTTCGCTGACGATTCAGATGGCTGGCAGTATTTTGCGCACCATGAAAGAGATTCCGCTTGTCAGCGTTGACGACAGAAACATATTTTTTACGGCGGTCTTCAGTCAAAATATCAAAACAACCGTCACGCTGACGGAAGAAGGAAATGACATTGAACAATCGACTTGCCAGTGCGGTCGCAGAAATTGCATTCACTTGGCGATGCTGATGACTATTCTTGAGCATAAAAAATTGCTTGGAGAGGACAATTCTTCTGAAAGCAGGAATTTCGATAAAAGCACGTTTAAATGGCTGAGAGATTGGGATGAAGAAACTTATTACTATAATCTTCCCAAGCTCTTTTCCGACCTTCCGTTCAGCGAATATGACTGGAACCAAGCCCTTAAAAAGCGTGATGAAAACGCTGCTTTGTATCATTTTGAAATCAAAAACGGCTGTTTTTGCATGACCATGGACAGAGGTTGGGGAATCACTGAAATTTGTTTCAACCGAGAAAAAATCGTCAGTTACGATTGTTATAGCAATCATGGCGATTGGTGCAAACATTTGACTGAGTGCTGCGTAATGGTTGCAGAGGCTGTTTTGGAAAACAACGTCAATCCCGAAGAAGAAACGTTCGGCAAAGATTTCGTCCGCATGGATC
>NZ_DAIUCE010000028.1:17642-20602 GCF_036846325.1 Ligilactobacillus sp.
CTTGGAGGAGAAAAAAAGACGCCGACGCTGAAATTGTATCCGGAAATCTCCAAAAAATATACCAGTGATTACGATGAACTGTCATTCAGGGTCGGAAGAATCGATGAGAAAAAAAGTTTTGTCGTTAAGGACATCAAAGATTTTTATGAAAAGCTTGTCGCTGAGGATGAGTATCAGATTACGCCTAACAAGTCGATTTTTTTTGATGAAGAAAGCTTGAACGAGAAGGATGAAGAACTGATTAGGTTCGCATACAACGAAAAAATCGAAGAGGATTACGTGCGCGGCTATTCCAGGATCGAATCAAAGGCGCTTGCGATGTCGCCTTCAAGATATGATGGCTTGTTCGACAGGGCAAAAACGGTAAAAATCGATAAAAACGTCTATTTCAAAAAAGATGACGAATTTGAATTTTTGTTCGAATGCAAAAGAGATGACAAAAGAAACGGCTATCACTTTCTTTACTCATTTCCGTCGAGGATGATTGAAGGGTCAGAGCGAATCTATTATTTTAATCGCAACGATTTTTCCATGTGCGTAAGCAGCGTTACCGATACAAAGAGAAGACTTATCAGAAAACTTGAAAAATATTGCGCGTATCCCGGAGAAAGACAGGACATCTTTATCAGTGATGCGAACAAGCATGAATTGAGCGATCTGATCGAAAAAATCGAAAAATTGGGAATGAAAGTCAAAGGAAAGCCCGAACTTTCAGAAGATGAGGAAAAGAAACCGGAAGTCTCCTATTATTTTGATGCCGACAGGAAAAATTTCTTCTGCAAGGTCGGCTGTAAATATGGTGATGAACAGTATTCAATCGAGCTGAACGACTTCGGTGTAATCAAAGGTCAGAAAAATCAAAGGCGCAACGGATATTTTGAAGGAAAGGCAATCGAACCCCTGCGCGGCATGTTTGTCTTTGATGAGGAAACTTTCGTCACGGAACGCGACACGGAAAATGCTGAGATGATTTTTGAAAAACTTCTTCCAAGGCTGAAGAAAAGCGGAAACGTCATGGGAACTAAGAGCTTTCAAAATGCCCGCATTCGCCGCAGACCTGAATTCAGCGTCGGTTTGTCGTTTAATCATGATCTGCTGAACATTGAAGTGACCAGCTCTGATTTTTCGCCGGAAGAACTGTCTGAGCTTTTAGGCAGCTATACGCCCCAAAAGAGATTTTATACACTTAAAACGGGGAAGATGCTCAAATTTGACGATGAAGACAAAACGTTTGAAGAATTGTTCAAGACAATGAACATGATTGGAGCAACGCCGGAAGAATTTGTCAAAGGCAAGCTTGATCTGCCGCTCTACCGTACTTTTTATCTGGAATCAATGCTTCAGGAAAGAGAGGGAATGACTGTTTCTTCTGATGAAAGAATCAAAAGCTTTATAGAAAGTTTTGAAAACTTAACGGAAGAACGGCTGGCTCTTCCTTCGGGATTGAACGCCAGGCTGCGACCTTATCAAGAAGAAGGCTATCGCTGGCTGGCTTCACTTGCGAACGGGAATTTCGGCGGAATCCTGGCCGATGAAATGGGGCTTGGCAAGACTTTGCAGACGATTACTCTCTTGCTGGCCGCAAAGGATGACACAATCAGTCAGGTCAGTTCCGGCAAGGCTTTGATCGTGACGCCGGCCGCCTTGCTTTACAATTGGCAAAACGAGCTTGAAAACTTTGCGCCGACGCTTAAGGCACTGGTGATCAACGGCACTAAAAAGCAGCGGCATGACCTGTTGGCAGACGTTAACGACTATGACGTCGTCCTGACTACTTATGATCAGCTCAAGCGCGACTTTGAAGATTATCGCGAACTTGAATTTGAATATGAAATCATTGACGAAGCCCAGAACATCAAAAACAGCACGACTCAGGCCTCAAAAGCGGTTAAGGCAATTAATGCTAAAAAACGCTTTGCCCTGACGGGAACGCCGATTGAAAATCGCCTGAGCGAGCTCTGGAGCATTTTCGATTACATCATGCCGGGATACTTGTTCAGCTATAGGGAATTCAGAGAACAGTTTGAACGTCCGATTGTCATAAACGAAGAAAAGAGTCTGCAGAAGATTCTGGTCAAAATGATTGCGCCGTTTGTGCTGCGTCGAAGGAAAAGTCAGGTTTTAAAAGAATTGCCGGAGAAGATCGAGCGACCTTACTATGCTGAAATGTCCGGGAAACAGGCTGGCTTGTATCAGGCGATGGTCAATGAGCTTAAAGCGGAACTCAGTCAGAAAAGCGCTGAGGAATTCAAGCAGTCAAGGATTGAGATTTTATCAAAGCTGACCAGAATCAGACAGCTTTGCTGTGATCCAGGGCTGGTCTATTCTGATTACAATGAAGAATCGGCTAAAACGGCTGCTTGTATGGAACTGATTGAATCCGCTCTTTCCGGGGGGCACAGAATCATTATCTTTTCGCAATTTGTTTCGATGCTTTCGGTTCTTGAAGGAAAACTCAGGCAAAAAAAGATTGAGTTCTATAAGATTGTCGGTGAAACTCCCAAGGAAGATCGATTCAAGATGGTCGAGGAGTTCAACCAAAACGACGTGCCGGTTTTCCTGATTTCGCTAAAAGCGGGCGGAACGGGACTGAATCTGGTCGGAGCCGATGTCGTTATTCACTGTGACCCATGGTGGAATGAGGCAGCACAAAATCAGGCTACGGACAGGGCGCATCGAATTGGTCAGACAAAAAACGTCCTGGTTTACAAGCTGATCGTCAAAGATACGATTGAAGAAAAAATTCTTAAAATGCAGGAGCGGAAAGCAAGACTTGCAGATGACATCTTGTCAGGCAAGGGAATGCAGAGCGGAATTATTGATAAAGATGACCTGATGATGCTCTTGTGAAGTTAAAGAGGAGAGGCCGGGAAAAATCCCGGCTTCTTTTTTGTCTGTGAAAATGCCGGACAAGGCAGTTCACGCTCCTGAGTTTCAACCTTAAGACAGAGTTTTTCCCA
>NZ_DAIUCE010000029.1:0-12633 GCF_036846325.1 Ligilactobacillus sp.
CTTGCGCAGACATGACCGTGAAATCAAGGATTTGAACGAGATTGAAAAGATTTTGGGAAAGGCGGAAATTTTGCATCTCGGACTTGTTGATGATGGATATCCATACGTTGTTCCGCTGCATTACGGCTATGAAATGACCGAAGGAAAACTGACCTTTTACATGCACGGAGCAAAGCAGGGACACAAACTTGATCTGATAAGGAAGAATCCGCATGTCTTCATTGAACTTGAATGCGATGTTTCTCAGATTTCCGGCGGAGACATCCCCTGCAGGTACGGTTCTTCCTTTGCATCCGTAATGGGTCGCGGAAATGCGGAAATCGTTGAAGACGCTGCCGAAAAGATACATGGGTTGAAAGCTCTGATGCAAAACCAGACAGGCAGGGACTTTGAAATTACCGAAAAGATGACCGGAATCGTCAGTGTCATCAAGGTGACGGTTCCGGAGTTTACTGCTAAAAGAAGAACCAGACAGTAACTTCATTGAAGCCTGATGGGCACTGCGTTTTACAGGAAAGAGACTGGGAAATCCCGGTTTCTTTTTTTCTGTTTAAATGCCGGACAAAGCAGGCTGTTTTAATCTGAATCTAGAATTATGGTCTGCTTTCCCCGTCACTATAGATGTCCGGCCAAGAAAAAAGCACGTATGATTCATAAAAAGGTAATCATACGTGCTTTAACTTAAGGCATGGCTTTCTTTCCAGTCTCTTTACCGGATGCCGTTGATCAGATTTGTCAGCCTTTCTGCGTGATCGGCGGCCTTTGCAAGCAGGTCCCTGCGTTTTTCGTCATCGTTTCTGAGCGTATAGGATACGCCGTAAGTGACGATTTCACCTGAATATTCAAGTCCGGTCAGCCTTGCAGTTAATTCCAGCGGCTTCAGCAGCTCCTTGATCGTGATTTCCTGGTAGGCCGCTTCCGGTGCACCCGTCGTAACCGAGGCAATCAGCTTCTTGCCATGCAGTGCCGTTCCGCTGCTTCCGTGCGAAAAGCCATGCAGGAAGACATCTTCCAGCCACTTCTGCAACATCGACGGAATGCCGTACCAGAACAGCGGAAACTGGAAGACAATCACGTCTGCCTGCCTTAATTTTTCCTGTTCTCTTAAAACATCGAAGCGATAGTCAGGATAAAGACTGCTCAAGACGTCGATGCTTGCCTGCGGCATTTTTTCCTCAAGTTCCCTGATGATGGTCTTGTTGGCCAGCGAATTGTTTTCCAGATCGGGGTGACCTGAAATGATTAAGATGTTCTTTGACATTGTTTCTCCTCCTTTAACGGTGCTGACATCAGCAGCCCAGTTTTTCCTTCAGCCTTTCAACGAAGAGGTAGGCTGCAGGGCAGTAGAGCGTGTTCTGGATCGTCAGATGGTTGATCTGGTAGATCTTTTTGCGGTCCGTGTGCGGAAACTCGCGGCATGCCTTCGGGCGGATCGGATAAATCGTGCACAGATTGTCCGAGCCGAGAAACGGGCACGGCATGCATTTGAAGACCTTGTCTCCGTCTTCGTCCACTCTGAGATAGGTGTCTTCAAACTTTCCGAGGTGCATGCGGAATTCTCCGGCGATGCGTTCGATGTCCGCCTCGGTGAACAGCGGCCCCAGATCCTTGCAGCAGTTGGCGCATTTCGTGCAGTCAATGACGTCGAAAATCTCCCGGTGGGTCTCCTTTACAATCTTGTCCAGATGCTTCGGCTTCTTCCTTCTCAGCATGGCCAGAAACTTAGCGTGTTCCTTTTGCTTCTGCTGAGCGAGGTCGTGGTAGTGTTCTATGTCAACCATGCCGTCCTTTGTCTTGATTGTTTCGAAATCTTCCTTTGACATTGTACCGTCCTTTCCTGATTTTATGAACACTGTCAATTATAGCACCAAGGTCAACTTTTTGCGGATGTTCCCTGATGCAAAATGCAGAGCATTGAGGCTTCGTGCACTGTATTTTCATCAGACGGCAGGCTTGAACAAACTGGAAAAGTGCCGATATTCATATTGTGATTACAAATAGCAAGAGGTGATTGGAATGGGAATCAGTTTAACAGGCCTGTCGGCAACTGATGCTTCGATTGCGAAACTGCCTGAAAAGCAGGAAAGCTACCGGATTGATCAGACAAAAGTCAAGGAGTCGTTCAAGCAGGGAAGGACCTTGAGCAAAGACGTCGTCGAACTGTCAAAGGAAGCGCTGACTTATAAGGGAAATCTGAATCCTGACGAGATCAAGAATGATTCAGACGTCAGAAAAGTCAGTGCTGACCATGCTCTGGACACGTTTTTCAGGGAAGACATGCCAGGCGCTGCATCAGACGGAAGTTATTCGATCGGAGGCGTTTCATTCGGCAGGGAAGAGCTTGAGAAGGTGCGTCTGGTGATGAACGAGGCAACCGCGGGAATCGGGTGCGGAGCAGGTAAGAACACATACATTGACTATCGCAATTATGCACAGATGAGCATTGCCGAAAATGCGGTCGGCTCCTATGCCGATGCCAGTCTGAACGAACAGCAGGCGGAAGTCGTCAAAAAGGCAATGAGCGAGTATACCCGGGGACTGGTCAGTGCGCAGGACGACTTGATGAAAGACGGTTCACACGTTGATTCGCCCTATGAACGTTTTTCCGATTATTATGGAAAGGTGTATGTTCTGGGCGACGACGACCTCAAGGCACTTGACTCCCTCAAGCAGGAGCTGTCGGGAATCACCGGAAGAACATACGGCAAATCGGAGCAGGGGACCGTTTCGGTGATTTCCTCGGCTACGAATCAGAAGCTGATCAATGACGTTTCCAGTCTTTTCTCAAACATCGACTATACGAATCAGGATGAAATCGACTCCGCCATGGAAAAGTACAGGTCGCTCATGAAGCCGGTGTACCATGCATACTATGACGGACAGGACGGTTCTGCGAAGGCGAGCGGTGAAATCATTGATTCTGACATCAGGGAATTCATGAAGCAGATTGAAACGGTCAGGAATGCCTCGGGCTACCACACCGTTGATTTTCAGTCATGAATTGAAAAAAGTACCTTGCGCATTCGTGAGGTACTTTTTTTGTGCGCAGAAATGAGATATGATTGATGGAAGGATAAGGCGTAAGACCTTATTTACATAAAAAAGTGCGCGCCGATGTATAATATAAATATTGACTTATATTATATATTAGGAAGCGATTAACTTGAAGAAACTGGGAATAACATTGACCGAAGCGGGGATCAGCGGGGCGCCGATGATTCCGATGATGGTTTTCGTGACGACCTTTATCCGGAACAACGGCAAGCTTGATTACATTCTGCCTTTTGTGATCTTCTATTCATTTCTTAAGATTGGTTCATTTACCGTATCGGTTTTCGGCGAAGTCAACAATCCGTTCCGGCTTGCTCAGTTTGCGTCACTGACCATTATCCTCGGTTCAGTTTTGATTCTTTTTCAGAAGAAGATGCTGCTTACGCTTGACCTGGGTGCTTTTCTGATTGGACTTGGACTTTCGGTTTTCGTTCCGATGTACCGGACGGTCAAGGCGGTCGTCTCGGAAAGAACCGGTGAAAAATATCAGAAGGAAGAATTCTTCGGATTTATTCTGATGTTGATTTTCACGGCCTTTCTGCTTGTCGGATCCAGGTACAGCGAGGAGCTCGTCCTGTCATGCTATCTGTTTCTTTCAGTCATCACGCTGTTTTCAATCAGGGCAATGGTCAGGGATCCTTCCAGGCTTACGGCACCCCTGTTCAAGGAAAGAAAGTATGACTGGCAGGAGGCAATGAGCGCGGTCATCTTACTGGCACTGCTCTTTTCCCTGCGGCTGTTCAAGCAGACCGCAGATGTCAGCGACATCTTCACGATTCTGATAATTGCCACGATTCTGATCTTCTTTGAAATGATGACGCATTTCTATGCCGCAAAGGAGCCCTATGAACTCTATCAGGCTTATTTCAGCGAATACATGACCTTTGTCATTCTGTACTGCGTTTTCCTGTATATGGGAATGGCCGACGTCAAGATGGTCGTTCTGGCGTTCAGTATCCTCTTTGCGGTCAATCTGACTGCCAAATTCACGGCAAGGTACGTAACGGCGCTTGAAAACCGCTGGCTGGTCGGCAACGTGATGATTTTAACGCTGATGGCTTCAAGCGTCCTGATGATTCCGGAAAGGCTCTGGCTTCTGGGAGTTGCGGTTTCCGTCTATGCCATTTCGATCGGAATGGGGGAAGTCGGCTCCGACTACCGGAGCAGCGGCAAGTTTCCGACTTATGAACAGCAGCTTGCCAGGCAGAAGATGAACGGTGTCGGCTCCGTCATCGGTCAGCTTATCCTGATCGGCGTAATGATCGTTTCGTCACAGCTTCTGGTGCACGATCCAAATTATACGGTCAATGCCTGCATTCGCAGGATTCCTTCCGGGGAACTTGAATCGGTACTGCTTGTGACCAGATATGCAGGACTTGTTCTCCTTGACGTTCAGGGAATTTTCCTGCTGATGTTCGGCAGGAAGGCGGGCCGGAAGCTGTTTGTTAAAGATTGATGGAAGAGGGTTCAGACGTGGAAACATATGAAGGAAAAAGAAAATCAAAAAACGGAATCAAAAGGCTGGTTTTTTCGGCCTTGTCAATCCTGCTTCAAGTCGTCTTTTTGGTTCTGGTCTTTACCAGACTGAATGAATATGCCAGCATCATTGACTGGACGACACGGGTTCTCGCGATTCTGCTGGTACTCTTCATTTACAGTCAAAACCAGACGGCGACGATGAAGGTTCCGTGGATAATCCTGATTCTGGCATTTCCGGTTCTGGGCGTGGCACTGTATCTTCTGGTCGGATTAAACGGCGGAACGAAGAAGATGAAGCGGCGCTACAAGGAAGTTGATGAAAGGCTGTTCAAGTATCTGGGCGATGGGGTCAGGAATCCTGACGGCAGAGGAATCTCCGGGTATATCAGCAAGTATTCGGGGTATCCGGTTTATGAAAATACAGAGGTGAAGTATTTCGACGAGGCGGTCAGGGGACTTGATTCGCAGCTCCATGACCTGGCACTTGCCAAGGACTTCATCTTCATGGAGTACCATGCAATCGAGGACGGAAAAGCCTGGCAGAAGATTCAGACGGTTCTGGAAGAACGCGTCAGGGCAGGCGTTGAGGTTCGCGTTTTTTATGACGACATGGGATCAATCGGATTCGTCAACATGTCATTTGCCAGAAAACTCGAAGCGGTCGGAATCAAGTGCCGCGTCTTCAATCCGCTCATGCCGGGGCTCAACATGTTCCTGAACAACCGCGATCATCGCAAGATCACGGTGATTGACGGAAAAATCGGCTATACCGGCGGATATAATCTCGCAAACGAGTATTTCAACTTCACGCATCCCTACGGCGAGTGGAAGGACACCGGAATAAGACTCTGCGGGCAGGCGGTCAGGTCCCTGACCGTTTCGTTTCTGGAAATGTGGAATGCCTCTTCGAGAAAGAATCAGGATGAAGAAGAGAATCTGGAATTTTATCTCAGGGACAGAGAATACCCGGGAAACTGCGCAGGCTATATTCAGCCGTACGCCGACAGCCCGCTTGACGGCGAGCAGGTCGGAGAAGAAGTCTACATCAGCATGGTCAACAAGGCTGAAAGCTACTGCTATTTCATGACGCCTTACCTGATCATCACTGATGAGCTGGCTCATGCACTGTCGCTTGCGGCAAAGCGCGGAGTTGACGTCAGAATCGTAACACCGGGGATTCCCGACAAGAAGCCGATTTACCGCGTGACAAGGTCCTTTTACAACGTGCTTGCGAAGAACGGCGTGCGCATTTTTGAATGGACGCCCGGCTTTTGCCACGCCAAGATGAGCGTTGCAGACGACCGCCTGGCGACTTGCGGAACGATCAATCTTGATTATCGCAGTCTGTATCATCATTTTGAAAACGGCTGTTTCATGACGGATACACCGGCCGTTCTTTCAATCAAGGAGGATTTTGACGAAACGTTCAGGCAGTGCCGCGAAGTTACTGAAAAATACAGCGTCAGGTGGAGCGCGCCGCATCGTCTGAGCCAGATGATCATGCGTCTGTTTGCGCAATTGTTATAGTTATGAAAAGGTTTTTCCTGTATTTTTGGCGTGCGGGGGAAATCTTTTTTATTTGAAAAATGCAGTATCCGCATCACGCAGACGGTGGTCGGGCTGAACAGATTTGCAGAAAAATGCAGTATTCGCGGCTGTTGGGCAGCAACGCTGGATTTGGCAAAATTATCGCTTACGGGCAAAACGTGGAAAACTGGGATTTGCCCGTAAAACGAGCTTGCGGACAAAATGGACTTCTGCAATCATTGCGCCTGTTTTTGGTGCAGGGACGTTTTCTTTGAGATTCGCGGGTTTCAGCGCTTTGATGAGATTTACCAGAAAAGATGATGATTAACGGATAATGTTCGTGTTTTACTTGACTTGCCCGACACTTGTAGCGTATTATAAATCCTATGTGTAATTTTCAATGACTAGAGGTGCGAATATGACTACAAGTAAAAAATGGCACGTAATGCCTGCAGTCGTCGCAACGACGATCATGAGTTTCTGCGGTGTCCTGATTGAAACGTCGATGAACGTGACCTTTCCGACGCTCATGAAGCAGTTTGGAATTGATGCCGGGACGATTCAGTGGGTGACGACTGCCAATCTGCTGACGGTTGCCGCAAGCATCCCGCTGTCAGCTTACCTGATCCGGAATGTTTCCGAGAAGAATCTGTTCATCAGTTCAAATCTCTTCTTCCTGCTCGGCGTGATTCTGGATTCTGTTGCCGGAAGTTTCGAGCTGCTTTTGGCAGGCCGCATCCTTCAGGGAATCGGAACCGGTCTTGCCCTGCCGCTTGCGATGCACATCATCCTGGAACACGTTCCGCTGGAAAGGCGCGGCTTCATGGTCGGTGTGGCGACGATGACGACCTGTTTTGCTCCGGCAGTCGGTCCGACTTACGGAGGCATTGTCCTGCATAATTTTGACTGGAATATGATCTTCCTGTTTCTCGTGCCGGTTCTTTTGGTTTCATTTGCCGTCGGAATCATGTCGATTCCTCAGAGGAAGATTGAAGAAAGGACCGGTTTCAATTTTTCCGGCTACTTTCTTCTTGCACTTGGACTTGCGCTTTTACTGATTGCAATCGAGCGCTTTTCCGTCCTGCTGCTTCTGCTCAGCATCATGGCGCTTCTGATGTTTTACTTTTCCAATCGGAAAAAGCGTCTCATTAACTTGGGCGTCTTCTCCAACCGGCGCTTTGTCTGGTTCATGTACGGAGCTTTGGTCACCCAGGCCATTGCGCTTGGAATCTCGTTCATTTTTCCGAACTACCTTCAGATCGGACTGCATCAGAATACTGTTACGGCCGGACTGTTCATGCTTCCGGGCGCAACGTTCGTAGCCCTGCTTGCACCTGTTTCCGGACGTCTGATGGATGAACTTGGATATTTCAAGCCGATTGTCTTCGGCCTTGCGCTTGCATCCGCAGGTCTGGCCTCTCTGGTTCTTGTCCTGCCAAATGCAGGGGTGAAGCTGCTTTTGTGCGGTGACATTGCGACAAAGATAGGCATGGGACTTGCAGCAAGCAGTCTGGTTGCGACAAGTCTGAGCCAGCTTGACCGTGAGGAGTCAATCGACGGCAACAGCGTTCTGAATACTCTGCAGCAGTTTTCCGGGGCACTTTCGACAACGGTCGTTTCAGTCATCTTCGGACAGGCTCAAAAGACGATGCCAGACGGCAGCATGGAAGGCAGCCGCATTTCAATTGCCCTGATTCTTGCGATAACCCTGATTGCCCTGGGACTGGTTTTGAAATTGAAGCTTGAATCAGGAAGGCAAAATGCTGATTAAGCTCTGCATTTATCCTGAAATGAAGTGGATTAATGATGATTGCGGGAACTTACAAGACGAAAAGACAGGACTTCTGAAACCCGGAGTCCTGTTTTTTATTTTTTGCCGGAGTCAGGCGGAAATCAATCTTAAGTCATTCTTATAGGTGTTTTTACGCAAGTTGAGTTATTATTTACTTAGAGGCTTTTCGAAAGGGAGTTTTTGGATGGAAGATGCTAGATACAGTGGCCTGACCCAAAAGGAAGTAGAGGAACGAACCAATGCCGGAAAGACAAACCGGTCGGATGCTTCGACCGGACTGACCGTCAAGCAGATCATCTTAAGCAATACCCTGACGTATTTCAACCTGATTTTCCTGGTGGTCACGGTGCTTCTTTGCATCGTCGGCTCGTTTCGCAACCTGACCTTTCTGCCGATCATTCTGTGGAACATCATCATCGGGATCATTCAGGAATGGCGTGCAAAGAGGACGCTTGACAAGATGAACCTGCTGAATGCACCTCATGCAGTTGTCCTGCGCGACGGAAAGGAAAGCAAGGTCGCGTCTGAAGAACTGGTGCAGGACGATGTCGTGCTGCTTTCTGCCGGCGAGCAGATCTGTGCGGACGCGACGGTGCTTGACGGAAGCATTCAGGTCAACGAGTCGCTTCTGACGGGTGAATCGGACGAAATCGACAAGAAAAAAGGAGATACGCTTCTTTCCGGAAGCTTCGTCGTTTCAGGAAGGTGCCATGCACGCCTGGACAAGGTCGGAAATGAATCATACATATCAAAGCTGACGTCGGAGGCGAAGACGATCGACGGGTATGAGCAGTCCGAGATGGTGCGCTCAATCAACGAGATCATCAAGTGGGCCGGAATCATCATCATTCCAATCGGGGCCATTTTGTTCTATCAGAGCTTCTTCTTAAACGGCGTCACGTTTCAGAAGAGCATCACTTCGATGGTTGCGGCCGTTCTGGGGATGATTCCCGAAGGACTGTATCTTCTGACGACGGTTGCCCTGGCCTTGAGCACGATGCGCCTTTCGAAGCGCAAGGTCCTGCTGCATGACATGAAAAGCATCGAAACGCTGGCCCGCGTCGACGTCCTGTGCGTCGACAAGACGGGAACGATCACCGAACCGGAGATGAAGGTCAGGGAAGTCGTCTTTGAAGGAGAAGACGTCACTGAAAGGCTGACGGACTACGTGCTTGCCTCAAGGGACAACAATGCGACGATGCAGGCGCTGCAGTCGTTTATTCCGGAAAATGCAGGGCAAAGACATGCTGCCCTGAAGGTTGTTCCGTTTACTTCGGCAAGAAAGTACGGTGGAATCGTCTTCGATGATGCGACGTACCTGCTTGGGGCGCCGGAGTTCATCATGCGCTCTGAATTTGAAGGAATCGAAGACAGGATTCTGCCGTATACAGACAAGGGATATCGTGTGCTTCTGTTTGCAAAGTACGACGGCGCAGATCTTGAAGACGGTCTTTCAGGCAGCATTGAACCGCTGGCATATGTGATTTTTGAAAATCCGATCCGTGAAAATGCCAGGCAGACATTTGAATACTTCAAGAAGCAGAAGGTTGCAATCAAGGTCATTTCGGGCGACAATCCGAAAACTGTTTCTGAAATTGCCGGACAGGCCGGAATTGACGGTGCAAGAAATTATGTCGATGCCTCGACTTTGAAGACCGAATCACAGGTGGAAGAGGCGCTTGAGACAAAGACGGTCTTCGGGCGCGTGACTCCGAAGCAGAAACAGGATTTCGTGTCGGCTCTGCAGAAGAACGGGCACACTGTCGCAATGACGGGCGACGGCGTCAACGACATCCTGGCAATGAAGGATGCGGACTGCAGCGTTGCGATGGCATCGGGCAGCGAGGCAACCGCGCAAGTTGCGCAGGTCGTCCTGCTTGATTCCGATTTCGTGCATATGCCGGACGTCGTGCTTGAAGGAAGACAGGTGGTCAACAACATTCAGCGGTCGGCAAGCCTGTTTCTGGTCAAGAACATTTTCTCGCTGCTGATGGCGGTCTTTTCGGCCGTTCTGATGTTTACGTATCCGCTTGAGCCTTCGCAGATTTCCCTGGTGACGGGCTTCACGATCGGCGTTCCCGGCTTCCTGCTGGCACTTGAGCCGACTAAGGACCGCATCAAGGGTCATTTTCTGACGAACGTGTTCATCAAGGCCTTCCCGGCCGGATTGACCGATATGGTTTCGGTTGCTGCGCTTGTGGTCTGCGGAAAGGTCTTCGGCATTTCAGACGACGAGATTTCGACGATGGCGACGCTGCTTCTGGGTGCAATCGGGCTGATCGTTCTGGTTCGGATCAGCCGGCCGTTCAACAGGAGGAAGTGGGCGATTCTATGGCTCAACGTTTTCGGACTGGTCTTCTGCTTCGTGTTTTTGAAGTATCTCTTTGCAATCAGTCCGCTGTCAGGGGCCGACTTTTTGCTGGTCGTCGTCTTCATGTTTGCGGCTGATTCGATTCTGAGACATCTGACGCACGCAACGGAGCGCATTGCCGGGAAGATTCGCAGGAAGAGGCAGGATTCGCCGAGACATTTCAGCAGGAAAGGATAGTTGATTTTGGAAATAGTTAAAGCAACAGGCAGTGATTTATCAGAGCTCTGCATTTTTTATGAAAAGGTTTGCGAACAGCAGAAGTTTGACAGTTGTTCGCCTGAGTGGAACTGGGGATTATATCCTTGTCGTGATGATCTGGAATATGCGATTTCAAACCGCCTGTTTCTGATCGGTCGCATTGACGGCAGAATTGCAGCCGCGGGCATTTTGTCCGACGGCGATGATGATGCATACAATCATGCGGACTGGAAGGAAACGAAAGAGGTTTGCGTGCTGCATCTGTTTGCCGTTTCACCGGATTTCAGGGGGCAGGGCGTCGCTTCCCGGATGCTTTCTGAGATGAAGTCCAGGGTGAAAGGTGCGATTCACCTTGACGTGATTGAAGGCAACGAGGCCGCCGGAAAAGTGTATCGCAAAAACGGCTTCGCGCTCGTCAAGCAGACGAAGCTCTTCTATGACGACCTCGGTGAAAGAGGTGCGGAGCTCTATGAGTGGGTTCAACCGGAAAAGGCAGTCGAGACGGACAGGCTTTATCTGCGCAGGCTGAACGAGCATGACGCAATGAGAATATACGAAACGTGGGCAGACGATCCTGAGGTTACGCGTTACCTGACCTGGGACGCTCATGAAGGCATCGACGACACCAGGAAGGTTCTTGCTGAGTGGATGCGTGCCTATGAGGATGAGAAGTGCTTCCGATACGGCATCTGTCTTGCGGAAAACGACAGCCTGGTTGGCATGATTGACGTTGTTGACTATGAGGATGAAATTCCGGTCGTCGGATACGTTTTGGGAAGAAGATACTGGAACAGGGGCTATATGACAGAAGCCTTCATGGGGTTCAGCGATTATCTGCTTGGAGAAGGCTTTCCCGAAATCAGGATTGAAGCAGAGGAGCAAAACCTGGCAAGCAACCGCGTCATCATGAAGTGCGGATTTGAGCCTGTTGGAAAACGGAAGATGTCGATTAAGGGAAAAGACGTCATTGTCAACAGATATCGCAGGAAAGCCTGATGTGAAGAAGAAACTCCTTTTTCCCTCTTGAATTAAATGAAATGCCGGACAAAGGCGGTCGCAGATTGACTGACTTTGTCCGGCGTTTTTTCAATTCTGAAACATGAAAGCCTGTTTTTTTAAATACAGTGATGCGCATCTCATGCTCAATCAGGGCGTCAAGGCGGGATTACGGGCAAAATGCCGTTTTTTTAGATTTGCCCGTAAAATCCGGTCTTCGATGCCCTGCATTTTTCAAGGGAAGAAATCAGCTGATGATCTTGAACCCGTAGCCTCTGATGTGTTCCTTCAGCATTGTCAGATAGCGTTCGGCCAGAGGACTCAGTTCGACCTGGCGGTGCTTGAGCCAGCCCAGCGTGATGTCATCATCAACGTTTAGGGGAATCGCAACGATCTTGTCGTCATTGAGCTTGCTGCTGATGATGCCGGAGCTGATCGTGTAGCCGTTCAATCCGACCATCAGGTTGAAGATCGTCGCACGGTCGCTGACCTTGATGCTTTTCCTATGGCCCAGGGTGCTGAGAATTTCCTCCGAGAAGTAAAACGAGTTGACCTCACCCTGTTCGTATGACAGATAGGGGTAGTCTTCGAGGTCTGACAAATCCACGGAGGACTTTGACGTGAGCGGATTGTAGCGGCTGACGAAGATGTGCGGCTTCGCAACGAACAGCGGCGTGAAAACGAGGTTGTTTTCCTTGAAGAGACGCTGCATGATCCTTTGATTGAAGCCGTTTGTGTAGAGAATGCCGAGCTCGCTTTTGAACTGGGCAAGGTCGTTGAAGATGTTCTGGGTTTCGGTTTCGCGCAGCGTGAACTGGTATTCTTCTGCATCGACGCTTTTGATCAGTTCGACGAATGCGTGAACGACAAAGGCATAGTGCTGTGCGGAAACGGAAAAGGACTGCCTGCGCTGCTGCCCGTTTTTATAACGTTCGTTCATCAGGTTGACCTGATCCAGAATCTGCTTGGAATACGTCATGAATTCGCGCCCTTCTGCGGTCAGCGAAATGCCGCCTGAACTGCGCTGAAAAATCTGAATTCCCATTTCGTTCTCCAGTTCCCTGACTGCGTTTGACAGGCTTGGCTGAGTGAGGAAAAGCCTTTTGGCCGCCTCATTGATGGAGCCTGCTTCAACGATTTTTTCCAGATATTCAAGCTGCTGGATTCTCATAAAATGACCTCTTTTTTATATGTAGTTACCTTATTATAGCCTGAAACT
>NZ_DAIUCE010000029.1:12643-20594 GCF_036846325.1 Ligilactobacillus sp.
GTTATTCAAATTAATGCAGAAGTGTTAGATTTGTAGATAACAAATCAAGGGGGTAGACTTATGACGGCAACTATTGTGGGTTTTCCAAGAATCGGTGAAAATCGTGAACTTAAATTCATTACGGAAAAATATTTCAAACATGAGGCAACTGAAGAAGAACTGAAGGAACGTGCTAGAGAGCTCCGCAAGCATGACCGCAGGCTGCTTCTGGACAGCGGACTGACAAGTCTTACGAGCAACCATTTTTCCTTTTATGACCAGATGCTTGACGCGGCCTTTCTGTTCAACGTGATACCTGAAGACATCGCTGAACTCGACTTGTCCGAGCTCGACAAGTACTTTGCCCTGGCAAGGGGTTATCAGGGCGAAAAGGGCGACGTCAAGGCCTGGCCGATGAAGAAGTGGTTCAACACGAACTATCACTACATCGTGCCGCAGTTTACGGCGGAGACGGACGTCAAGCTGGCGGGAACGAAGATCTTTGACGAATTCATCGAAGCAAGGGAAGACGGAACGATTACGCGTCCTGTTCTGGTCGGACCGTTCACCTTGCTTCAATTAAGCGAATTTCACGGCTGCGTCAGAGAAGATTTTGCCGATGCGTTCGTTGAAGCGTATGCCGGAATCTTCAAGCGGCTTGAGGAGCTCGGCGCAAACTGGATTCAGCTTGACGAGCCGGCCCTGGTCAGGGATCTTGACGAAAGGGAACTGGCACTGTTCAAGGCGCTGTACGGGCCTCTGCTTTTGCAAAAGGGCAGTCTCAAGGTTCTGGCGCAGACATATTTCGGTGACGTCCGCGATGCCTATGACGTTTTGCTGAAGCTTCCCCTTGACGGAATCGGACTTGACTTTGTCGAGGGCAGGAAAACGGCCGAACTTGTCGAAAGAGGCTTTGATGACGGAAAGGTCCTGTTTGCCGGCGTCGTCAACGGAAAGAACATCTGGCGCAACAATTACAGAAAAACGCTTGACCTGCTGAAAGGGCTGAACGTCAAAAACCTGGTGCTGACGACTTCCTGCTCGCTGCTTCACGTGCCGTACACCGTTGCAGGCGAAGACCTTGAAGAAGACGTGGCAAGGCATTTTGCCTTTGCTGAAGAAAAGGTCAGAGAGCTTGTCGAACTTGATGCGCTGCTCGGGAATCAGAGCCCTGAATTTTTAAGGAAGAACGCCGAGCTGTTTGAAAAGCCGCGCGTTCTGGAAAATGCAGAGCTGCATCAGAGGATTGCTGATCTGAAGCCGGAAGCATTCGTGCGTCAGCCTGAGTTTGCCGTGCGCGAAAAGATTCAGAAGCAGGAGTTCAACCTGCCGCTTCTTCCGACGACGACGATCGGATCCTTCCCTCAGACGAGAGAGGTCAAGCAAAAGCGCGCCGCATTCAGAAAGCATGAAATCAGCCGGGAGGAATACGACGAATTCATTGCCGGAAGAATTGACTCATGGATCGGATTCCAGGAGGAAATCGGCCTGGACGTTCTGGTTCATGGCGAATTTGAACGAAACGACATGGTCGAATATTTCGGGCAGCACCTTGAAGGATACGTCTTCACCAAGAATGCCTGGGTCCAGTCATACGGAACGCGCTGCGTCAAGCCGCCGATCATCTGGGGCGACGTTTCAAGAAAGGAGCCGATTACCGTTCGCTGGTCGGTTTATGCGCAGAAGCAGACAAGGAAAATCGTCAAGGGGATGCTGACGGGCCCGGTGACAATCCTGAACTGGTCATTTCCGAGAGAAGACATCAGCATCAGGGAATCAACGCTGCAGCTTGCCCTGGCAATCAGGGAAGAAGTTCTTGATCTTGAGAAGAACGGCATCCGCGTCATTCAGATTGATGAAGCCGCCTTGCGTGAAAAGCTTCCATTGAGACGTTCCGACTGGCAAGGCGAATATCTTGACTGGGCAATTCCGGCCTTCCGCCTGGTACACAGCGGCGTCAGGCCTGAAACCCAGATCCATACGCATATGTGCTACAGCGAGTTCAACGACATTATTCCGGCAATCGATGACATGGATGCCGACGTCATTTCATTTGAAGCTTCGCGTTCAAATCTTGAAATTCTCGACGAACTCAAGAAGGAGAATTTCAAGACCGAAGTCGGTCCCGGCGTTTACGACATTCATTCTCCGCGTATCCCGTCGGTTGAGGAGATTGAACAGACGCTTCGCCGCATTCTGGCCAAGGTCAAAAAGGAAAAGGTCTGGGTCAATCCCGACTGCGGCCTGAAGACGCGTGGAGAAAAGGAGACCAAAGCCAGTCTGAGGAATCTGACGCAGGCGGCGCAAAACATCAGAGAGGAGTTGTGACGGCATGGGGCAGCCAACGTTTTCTTTTGAAATTTTTCCTCCAAACAAGGAGAGTGTGGCCGAAAAGCTGACGAAAACGCTTGATGAGCTGGTCGGACTTTCGCCCGATTTCATCAGCGTGACCTGCACGAACAGAAACGATGACCTGGCGCGTCTGACAGTCAAGCTGGCCGGATACGTCAAGAACAGGCTGAATGTTCCGAGCATTGCGCATCTGCCGGCGGCATATCTCGACAAACGTCAGGTTTCAGAGATTCTGAGCGAACTGGAAAAACTCGGAGTCACGAATCTGCTGGCGCTCAGAGGAGACCGCATCGAAGGCAGGCAGCCAAAGGATGATTTCAGGCACGCAAGCGACCTGATCGCATACGTTCATGAAAACTTCCCTGAATTTCACATCAGTGCTGCCTGCTATCCGGAGATTCATCCGGAATCAAGCAGCCGGGTCGACGACATCAGGCATCTCAAGTACAAGACCGATCAGGGAGTTGACAGTCTGATCACGCAGATGTTCTTTGACAATGACAGTTTCTACGGTTTCAGGGAATGCTGCGAGATGGCGGACATCAATACGCCGATCGTTGCCGGCATCATGCCGATTGTCAGGCGCAATCAGGCCCTGAGAATTCTGAAGACCAGTTCGGCAACGCTGCCAAGGAAATTCACGGCCATTCTGAACAGGTACCAGGATGATCCGGAATCGCTCAGGGCGGCCGGTCTGGCATATGCAATCGATCAGATCGTCGATTTGGTGACACAGGGAGCTGCCGGCATTCATCTGTATACAATGAACGATGCCGAAACGGCCGGGGCAATCTGGCAGGCGACGAGAAGTCTGTTTGAAAACGGCAGAAAGGTTCATCAGGCCTGAGAACGCAGTCTGCTGTTCATGAAACGCTCAAGCATGTGCCAGCTGCGTCCCTTGAGACAAATTGCATAATAGGTGACGGATGCTTCTTCGTCATCGATTGGAACGGCTGTCTTGTTTTCCGGAAGATGGCCGTTCTTTATGCTGACATCGGTTACGAACGACGGCAGCGTCGAGTTTTTGACGAGTTCGTTCATTGCAAACGAATCTTCCTGGACGATGAATCTGCTGTGCGGCATTTTCCGGTAAGTGAGATTTTTCCAGAAACCGATCTGGGAGTAGAGCAGGAATGTTTCTCCGTCCGCTTCCTTGAAATGCAGTGCCTTCCTTGAAGCGAGCGGATGGTCGACAGGCAGTGCAAAGAACAGTTTTTCATCCATCAGCTTCAGGTAATTGAGATTATTTTCTTCGGGAACGTATGGCAAAATGATCATTTGATATTTTTCGTCCAAAAGTCCCTGTTCGAGATTTCTGAAGCCGGCAAGCTGAGACGTGATCTTCATTTCGGGGTACAGGACTGCAAGCTGAGGCAAAACGTCCCAGAGGGGAGCCGGTGCACATGATCCGACCGCAATGGTCCTTTTGGACATGTCAAAATTTCTGATCTCGGTTGCCATGTGATTCACTTCGTCAAGAATCTTTTCAGCATATTTTGAGGCAAGCTTTCCGTTGTCATTCAGGGAAAGCTTGTTTTTCGTTCGCGTAAAAAGCGTAACCTGAAGCTCATCTTCAAGTTTTCTCATTGACCGTGAAAGCGCTGACTGCGAAACGTGGACCTTGTCGGCAGCATCCGTCAAAGTCCCGGCTTCGACAAAGGCCTTCAGGTATTCAAGCTGGGTAAAGTCAATCATTTGGATCACCTCTTTGTTTATCAGCATTACAGTAGCATAATCCGGACCGTGTTTCAATCAGTATGATTCAAAGTCATGGCAGATGCCGCATTTGATATTGTACGCGGGCGTTTTTTCCGGTTATGATGGGACATGAAGGAGGGCGATGTGCATGAAACCTTTGATTGCATGGTTTTCGTGGAGCGGGACTTCCGAAAGGACCGCAAGACGCTTGAAGGAATTGACGAAAGGAGCATCATATCAGATCAGGCGGGATCCTGACTACAGCCGGGACTACCGGACCTGCGCAGACGTTGAGGCGAAAAGAGAGTATGAGCAGCAGACATTTCCAAGGCTCAGAGAACCTCTGCCTGACATTGAAGAATTCGATGTTGTCTATCTGGTGTTTCCAATCTGGTGGTACACGGCACCGCTTGTCGTGCAGTCTTTTTTGAAGAGCGTCGGACCGTTTGACAAGAAGACGGTTTACGTGTTTGCCAACTCGTATGGAAAAGACCGCAGACAGTTTGAAGATGCTGTCGAAACGGTCAGAAAACTGGCCGTCGGCGCCAATGTCCTGCCGGGTCTTTATAACGATGATGCCTTGGAAGAATGGTTGGAAGGGGTGCAGAAATGATGAAGGAACTGTTACTCAACAATGGCGTTAAAATGCCTCAGGAAGGATTCGGCGTGTATCAGATTTCCGATCTGAGGCAATGCGAAAAAGCAGTTTATGAAGCGATCAGAGCCGGTTACCGCATGATTGACACGGCTGCGGTGTATGGAAACGAAGAAGCCGTCGGACGTGCCGTTGACAGGGCAGTCGAAGACGGCATCGTCAAACGGGAAGACCTGTTCATTCAGTCCAAGGTCTGGGTGCAGGATCAAAAGGATGAACAAACGGCATTCGAGGCCGTCAAGGCTTCCCTGGAACGTCTCAGACTGGACTGTCTTGACTCGATGCTGCTTCACCAGGCGATGGGAGATTACTTCGCGGCCTACAGGGGGCTGGAAAAAGCCTTGAAGGCCGGTCTGGTCAAAACGATCGGCGTGGCAAACTTCTTCCCTGAAACGCTGATGAACCTTTGTGAAAATGCAGAGGTGACGCCTGCAGTCAACCAGGTGGAGATGAATCCGTACTTCACGCAGGAAAAGGCGCTTGAAAACATGAAGGAGCTCGGTGTGACACCGCAGGCATGGGCACCTTTTGCCGAGGGGAATCACGGTATCTTTTCCGACCCTGAATTTTCCGAAATCGGCGAAAAGTACCATAAGAGTGCGGCACAGGTTGTCCTGCGCTGGAACATTCAGCGCGGCGTTTCGGTCATCCCGAAGAGTGTTCACGAAGACCGGATGAAGCAGAACATCGATATCTGGGACTTTGAACTGACGGATGAGGAAATGAGCAGGATTTCTGCAAGAGATCTCGGCAGGAGCGGGATTATCGATCATTATGATCCAAAACTCGTCAGGATGCTTAACGAAATGAAAATTCATTAAACGGAGGAAATTATCATGGAAAAATTAAAATTGAGCAACAATGTTGAAATTCCGGCACTTGGACTTGGAACCTATCTGCTTGAACCCTCAGATGCGCAGAAATCAGTTGAAACGGCATTGAAAGACGGCTACAGCCTGATTGACACGGCAAATGCCTACTGCAACGAAACTGCCGTCGGACGCGGAATCAGGAATTCCGGCGTCGGCCGTGAAGACGTCTTCCTGTCAACGAAACTCTGGCCGACTGTCTACGAAGATGAAAATGCAGTTGACGATACGCTGCGTCGTCTCGGCGTCGACTACCTTGACCTTCTGTTCATTCATCAGCCGGCAGGAAACTTCATCGAAGGATACAGGCAGCTTGAAAGGGCGTATAAGGCCGGCAAGATCCGTTCAATCGGGATTTCGAACTTTCACGGCGAAAAGCTCTCGCGTCTGCTGGAGAATGCAGAGATCAAGCCGCACGTCATTCAGCTTGAGGCGCATCCGTACTGCACTGAAGATGAAATCATGGAGAAACTCAGGCCGTACGGCACGCGCCTGATGTCATGGTATCCGCTCGGTCATGGCGACAGCAGGCTTTTGAATGAAGAAGTCTTTGCAAGGCTTGCAGAAAAGTACGGCAAGACACCTGCACAGATTATCCTGAGATGGCATACGCAGATGGGCTTCATCGTCATCCCCGGGTCCAGGAATCCGGAACACATCAGGGACAACAGGGATATCTTCGATTTTGTGCTGACAGCCGATGAGATGGATGAAATCGGAAAGCTCAATGACAACGTCAGATACTACAATGCGACGGATGAGAGCGAGGAGCGTTTTGCAACGGTTGAGCTTGACTTTGACCGCGACTGACGGGAAGATCCAGTAAGTTTCCTGTTCTGGAATCCGATTAGAATAAGATGTTGACAAGATTGGAAAAAGGGTATAAACTTCAGTCAATAATTGAAAAGCAAGACGTCGAAGAGAAGAGTAGGCTGACTCAAATCCCGAAGAGAGCCCCGGATGGTGAAAGAGGGCGGACAAGACAGGCTGAAGATGAGCTCTGAGTCCAACTGCGAGTGAAAGCTCAAGGTTCGTGAGGATACGATACACTCCCAGGCATGATGGTGCCGGAAAAGGCTGCAGTTTGCAGTGAAGATGGGTGGTACCACGCCGGAATGCGTCCCTGTGAAGGAAATTACTTCACGGGGACGTTTTTTCATTTTATCGTATTCTCCAATGACGTTTTGGAATGGAGGAATTATCATGCCAATCAAGACACAACCCGATCTCCCTGCCGGAGAGATTCTGAAAAAGGAAAATATTTTCGTGATGGATGAAATGCGCGCCCTGCACCAGGATATCCGTCCGCTGAAAATCGGCATTGTCAATCTGATGCCGCTCAAGGAGGCGACGGAAATCGACTTGCTGCGTGCATTGTCGAACACACCGCTTCAGCTTGATGTCACGTTCATCTCGCTTGAAAGTCACAAGGCCACGCACACGGCGCTGAGTCATCTCAACAGATTCTACGAGCCGTTTTCTGAAATCAGTGACAGAAACCTGGACGGCCTGATCATCACCGGTGCCCCGGTCGAACAGCTGGATTTTGAAGAAGTGGACTACTGGGATGAACTCTGTCAGATCATGGACTGGTCAAGAACACATGTCACTTCAACGCTGCATCTCTGCTGGGGTGCCCAGGCCGGTCTGTACCATCATTATGGAATCAAAAAGCACCTGCTTGAGGAAAAACGCTTCGGCATCTATCAGCATCGGCTGCTGAACCGTAAAGTTCCGCTTGTCAGAGGTTTTGATGACGTTTTTCCTGCACCGCATTCACGGCACACGGAAAGCGACAGGCAGGCCATTCTGGAAAATCCTGAACTCACTGTTCTGGCAGATTCAAGGGAAGCAGGAATCTACCTTGTGATTGCAAAAGACGGACGCCAGGTCTTCGTGATGGGTCATCCAGAATATGACCGCAATACCCTGCAGAAGGAATATCAGAGAGACAGGGAAAAGGGCCTGCCGATCAAGCCGCCCCTGAATTACTATCCCGATGACGATGATACGAGGAAACCCCTGCTGACGTGGAGGGCACATGCAAACATTCTGTATTCCAACTGGATTAATTATTACGTGTACCAGACGACTCCGTACGAGTTCATCCGGACGGACAGATAGCTGAGTCAGCGCTGCCTTTGCGTCAAGCTGCTCCAGTCCGCAAACGTTGCTGCAAACAATATGTTGTAGGAAAGATCCCACAGGTGGTGGTCGACTGCGGATTCAATCACGATCAGCGCCAGAATGACCAGCAGCGGAACGTATTTTTCCGAAAAGCCGCGGATGACGAGAAATGACGTCAGCATGACCATCAGAATCGTGAAGATGATGCCGAACATGGTCCACATGCGGATGATTGATGAGTCGATGAAGAAGTACTGTTCGCCCGGCTTCA
>NZ_DAIUCE010000030.1:0-19285 GCF_036846325.1 Ligilactobacillus sp.
AGCGTTTTCTTTTTATCTACTCTCTTAGTATAATTCGTTGGTACAAATTTGTCAATTACCAACTTATTATTTTTTTTAAAAAGCTGACATCCATTAATCATACAGCTAATCCCTGCACCCTTGATTTGGACAATCTGACATTATCCGTCAGGTAAACCGAAAGCTCTGCATAAAAAAAGACGCTGATCATTCAATCAACGTCAAATCTTATCTCACTGCTTTATTTTTTCATCTGAAGATAGTTGAAGACTTCCTGTCCCGCAATCCCGGCATCGCCAACAGCCGTCGTAATCTGTCGCAGAAACTTCTGACGAACGTCTCCGACGGCATAGATGCCGGCAATTTTTGTTTCCATATGCTCATCAGTAACAATCCAGCCGTTTTCATCAGTAATGCCGAGATTCCTGAACGGCTCGGTCATCGGTGTCGTCCCGACGTAGATGAAGACGCCGTCTGCCTCAAGAATGCTGTCTTCTCCGGTTTTCTTATTGTGCACCCTTACGCCCGAAACCTTCATGTCGTCTCCGATGATTTCGGTCACGACGCTGTCCCACGTAAATGACATCCTTTCATTTGCGAAGGCACGGTCCTGCAGGATCTTTTGTGCGCGAAGCTCGTCGCGACGATGAATAACGTTGACGTTTCCGCACAAATTGGCAAGGTACAGTCCTTCTTCGATTGCAGAATCGCCGCCGCCAACGACAACGACGCGCTTATTGCGGTAAAATGCACCGTCGCAGACGGCACAGTATGAAACGCCGCGTCCGCTGTATTCTTCTTCACCGGGAACGCCGAGCTTTCTGCTCTCCGATCCTGTTGCAATGATAACGGCTTCTGCTTCATATTCGCCACTGTCCGTCTTGACGTGCTTCGTCCCGTCTTCGTCAACCGTAATGCCGGTCACGCTGCCATACAAAAGCTTTGCACCAAACTGAGTCGAGCTTTCATACATTTTCTTGGCAAGTTCCGGTCCCATGATTGACTTGAATCCAGGGTAGTTTTCGACTTCGGCGGTATTGTTCATCTGACCGCCGTAAATGCCGCGGTCAAGCATTGCCACTTTGAGGTTGGCACGAGATGCGTACAATGCAGCGGTCATACCGCCAGGTCCTGCGCCAATCACGATAACATCGTATTTTTCAGCCATTTTAAAATTCCTTTCTGCAGAGGTTTCTTACCGGTCAATATATTTTCCCAACATGTCGGTCAACTCTGCCTTGCTGTGAAAACCGGTAAGCTGTTCGACTTTTTTCCCGTCTTTCAAAAGAATCAGGGTCGGAATCGACATAATTGAAAATTCCTTGGAAGTTTCAGGATTTTCATCGGTATCAAGCTTGCCAAGCGTAATTAATTTGCCTACTTCCGCATCAAGTTCGTCGATGACGGGTGCCTGACGCTTGCAAGGAGGACACCATGAAGCAATAAATGCCACCAGGGAGAATCCGTTGCCCGTTTCCTGCCTGAAGTTTTCATCAGTCAATCTTTTTACCATTTGCATCTACCTCTGAAACATCTATTCAATCAATTGCTTGAATAGTTAGAATATACCATCTGCCGTCTTCTTCGTCAATCTTTATGCCTGTCACTGATATAGTCCAGGATCCTGTACATAATCTGCCTGTTTTCTTCAGGAATTCCGTGCAAAATGATTTCTTCAGGCGTTTGTCCGAGGTCGCTTCCCTCAGTATAGGAACCGTCATTGATGACGATTTCGCGCAAGTCATTCGGAAGCGGCTCAAAGTGAAACTGCAGTCCGACAATGCGGTGGTTCATGACAAAGCCCTGATTTTCAAGCAGCCTGCTTGAAAAAAGAAGCTCCGCACCTTTTGGAATTTCAAAACAATCCTGATGCCAATGGAGCACGCAAGCCTCATCCGGAAGCCCTTTGATCGCATGAGATTTCAAAAAAACCGGTGCAAATCCGACTTCCTTGACGCCGCTGTCCCTGACCACACCGCCAAGCGCCTTTGAAATCTGCTGAGCTCCAAGGCATGCTCCAAAAACCGGCAGATCCCTTTTGATTGCGGCTCTGATCAGGTCGCGCTCCTGTTTCAGCCATTCAAAATCATCATTAGGACTCATCGGTCCGCCCAAAATGACCAGCATGTCCGTTTCTTCAACATCAGGAAGGATTCCGTATCGATAGGGATGATACACGTAAAGATCATGTCCGTTTTCCTCTGCCCATAAGCGAATGGCGCCGGGTCCTTCGTTCGGGGTATGCTGCAGCACGTTAATTCTCATTTTTTCCTGCACCTTCCTTTTCGATGTACTGGTTCCAATCATAGGTACTCTCGTTCAGACTGTGCGCGTTATAGCCTGATTCGCTCAAAATTCTGGCTGCCCGGGTTGCATACGTGCACAGATTGCCGCGACAGTAAACCACGACGTCCTTATCAGCCGGCAGCGTATCAAGTTTTTCCTTGAGCTCGGGCAGCGGGATGTTCCTGGCCTCCGCGATGTGAGCAGTCGCGTATTCGTCAGCCGGGCGCACGTCGATCAGTTCGATTTCACCGTTTCTGGCCTTGTTATAGGCCGCATCAAGCGACATTGCATAAACATCGTTTTTTTCAAAGTCCTCTTTGATCTGCCTGATCCTTTCAAGCTGATCTTCCCCGACGTCGCGCAGCAGATAGAATAAATCAACGACCTTTGAAGAAGCCGGCCTGTAATAGATGTGATTTCCGTCACGCCTGCGCAGGACAAGGTTCCCGCCGCGCAGGACCTGCAGATGCCGCGACGCGTTTGCAACGCTCATCCCGGTGAGTTCGGCAATCTTCTCAACCGTCTTCGGGCCTTGAACTAGCAGATCCATGATTTCCAGGCGTCGTTCGCTTGAAAGGCTTTTGCCGATTCTGGCCAGCTCAACGTACAGATCGTTCTGATAAGTCAATATTCTCACCCCTTTTGTCAAATGCAGAGTTCTCACTCACTGTCGTTTCCAAACAAGGATGCCAGTCTGGCAGCCATCTCGGGATCAAGCGAATCGCCCAGGCTTGAGGTCTCCTCTTCGTTTTGCGATGCAACTTCCTCATTCAACCTGGCGCGCTGCCTGACCGATTCGATGACGGCCTGTTCGGCTGCTTTGATCGGCTCGACTTCAAGTCGTCCGCCTGCAGAATCCGCATGTCCGCCGCCTCTGAAGTAGTCTTCCGCAAATTTTGCCACGTCAAGCCTGCCGTTCGAACGTAATGACACGCTGTGGCTGTCAATTACGAGGGCTGCGTCAACATCGTATTTCTTAAGCAGCTCATGCGCAATTTCAGATTTATAGTCGCTGGCATAGACCACGCCAAAGCTGTGTCCCTCGATTTCAAACGTTTCGACGTTCTTGAGGTGCTTGTCAAGATACCGCTGACGTCGCCCTTCCAAAGTTGAAATCAAAAGCTCATGTTCCGTTCTGTATTTTTCCCAACCGGAAGCAAAGACCGAATCGACAAAGGATTTTGACTTGCTCAAAGGGAAGAACCAGAACAGCTGATTCAATTCGTCAGCTGCCCTGCGCTCTTCATAGGACATGTTCTTGTCATTTTGAAAATCCCATGTATCATATGCCCGAATCATCTCAACCAGCTCTGCCAGTTCCTTTTGCCTTTGCTTTGGAACAAGCGCAAAGTTCGGCTGGCGGGTCATGAAATCCCAGACCAGACTGGCTGCGCTTGGCGTGACGTTTTCATCCGACGGCAGAATGCAGTTCTTCGAATACCCGGAGCGCAATTCGGCTTCACTTTCATGATGATCGAAAATAAGCCAGTGATTGGCGAATTTTTGCTCCAGCAGCTTGAAGGAATAATCGCTGTCAGGTGTCATGTCCATGATGTAGACATCGGTATAGCGCAAAATATCCGGTTCCCTGAACCAATGCTCGAGCTCGCGGTCAAGGTTGCCGGCAGAACAGGTCGTAAGGTCGAATTCAACGCCCTTGAACATATAAGGCGCCAGAGCGTAAAAAAGACAAGGGGCACCGAATCCGTCCAAGTCGTTATGCGAAAATAGTTTGATATGCTGAGTCTTTCTCAAGTCAAAATCCCCTTTACATGGTTTTGCTAATTCTAATTATACCTGTCTGCCTGCCAAAAGTTCCATACATTCATACGAAAAATTGTCGGAATATGTTATTATGATTGGTAATGACAAAACTGAACATTGGAGAAGACAAATGACATTCACGCTTTACATGGTCCGTCACGGACAAACGATTCTCAACAGCTACAATCGCCTTCAGGGCTGGTGTGACTCACCGTTAACCGAAAAAGGCACAAATGATGCCCACAGTGCCGGCAGGCATCTCAGAAACATCCATTTTGATGCTGCCTACAGTTCCGACACGACGCGTGCCATGAAAACGTGTCGCTATATTCTGTCTGAAAACAAGGAGTATCCGAAAACGCCAAAACGCAAGACCCTGTCATATTTCCGCGAACAAAGCTTCGGCTACTTCGAGGGAAATGATGCGACCCAGACCTGGCTCATGGTCGGAGCCGTTCACGGATGCCGCACCTATAACGACCTTTTGGACAAGTATTCTCTTGCGGCAACCAGAGACCTCCTGCATGAAGTTGATCCTTTCAAGGATGCTGAAAGAGATGAGGACTACTGGGCACGAATCGACGAGGGCTTCGACTGGCTGCGCAGGCACCATCATGACGGTGACAAGGTCCTGCTTGTCAGTCACAGCATCACGATTCGCTCAATCGTTGACCGTTACGCTCCCGAGTTAAGGTCGGCCAAAAACGGTCCGAGAAACGGTTCCGTCACAAAGCTTTCCGTTTCAGATGACGACATCAGGGTCGAATACTACAATCATCATCTGGATAATGAAACGTACTGATCGAATCAAGCGTGATTCCTGACATAGTTTGCTTCAGACCGGGATTTTGCAATCTCCGGGCTTTTTTTCTTCCTATTTATTTATGTGACGTCAATCTCTGGCTGAACTCGATCACGGGCAAATCCAGTTCACGATTCTTGTTTGACGAATCGGCCGTAATTGAGTCAGCACTGCATTTCACAAAACATGCATGCGATTACATGAATTATCCTTAAAATAAGTGATTTTTGCACTTGTTTTTTCGCATAAACTGATTTAAACTAAGCTTATGTGCTCGAGTTGCAACTAGACCAGCTGCAATCGCAATTTTCTTTACCTCGGGTTCTCCACTCGAGAGCACCAATAAATTTTATCTATATCTCAAGTATTAGAGGTCGGGGCTGCTTGTTCAGGCCTTTTATTTTACGCTTTTTTCGGTATATACCAATCGTTTGCGCGTATTTTCGCTTTCATATAAGCATTTCATCATTTTAAGCAAGGAGTGTTTCACGTGAAACACTCCTTACGGCGTTGACATTTGCATCATTTTTTAACTATAATTTAAACAGAATAAAAATCGGAGGGCCCAGCCATGAAATTCATCGCCATTGTTGGCACGAATGCCAGCAAATCATACAATCGCAGACTGCTTCATTTTATGAAGAAGCATTTTGCAGCCAAAGCTGAAATCGTCATTAAGGAAATCAGGGAATATCCTCTTTTTTGCGAGGACTTTGATGAAACGCCGCATTCAATCATGGAATTAGCAACCGAAATCGATCATTCGGACGGCGTCATTTTTGCCACGCCGGAATACGATCACGGGATTCCGGCAGCACTCAAATCCGTCATTGAGTGGCTTTCCTATGACGTTCACCCGCTGACGAACCGTCCGGTCATGATTGTCGGTGCCTCGCTCGGAAATCTCGGCACGGTCTATGCCCAGGACGACTTGCGCAGAATCCTTGATTCACCGGGCCTCGGGCCATACGTGCTCCCTGGTCATCAGTTCCTGCTTGGTCATGCACCATCTGCATTTGACGAAAATGACGACTTAAACGATGAACGTACGATTTCATGGCTCGACACGTGCTTTGACGGTTTCATCAAATATGCGGTCTCAATCAACTCCATGGCAGGACGGAACAACCAGGCTGATGCCACGACCGGGGCATCTTCCAAGCCAAAAGAAACACCGGTCATCGTCGATTTGAGAACAAACGAACCAAAAGTTGATGCTTCAACGTCCGCTTCAAAGACTGACAAGACAAATGACTACGGAATTGATGAGAAGACTTTCGGCCTGGTGAAGTCTGCTGTTGACGAAACGACCGGAGCATCCGTTGATGAAACAACCGGGGCTTCCTCATCAGATAAAGGGCAGGATGCTGATGATCCCGGGCAGCCTGTAATTGTCGATCTCAGGCAGCATGAAATGGCGGTCAAAGCCGATTCGGTTACAGGGGCATCGCAAGCGTGAAGGAAAATATCCAAAAGACTGCCCTGACAAGCCATTTTCGAGCATTGGGAACCCGCATCTCATTGACGGTCTTCGGAACGCTTGACCAGACCGTGCTTGAAAAAAGCGAAGAACTTGTCAGTCATTACGAAGATATTCTGACCGTCAACAGAGATCACTCCCAGCTCATGAGCGTCAATCATGCTGCCGGAAAGTTTCCGGTCCAGGTTGATGCTCCGGTCTATCAGCTGACAAAGCTTGCGGTTGAAAAAAGTCGCGCAGACTTCGGCTTTAATGCTGCAATCGGACCGCTCGTCAAATTGTGGCACATTGGATTCAAAGATGCAAGGGTTCCTTCTGAACAGCAGATTTCAGAGCGGCTTTCCCTGATTGATCCCGGGCAGATTGAATTAAATGACGCCAATCAGTCGATTTTCCTGAAAAAAGCCGGTATGGAAATCGACCTAGGGGCCATTGCCAAGGGCTATATTGCCGACCGCATCCAGGATTTATGGCATGCATACGGAATCACGCACGGAATCATCAATCTCGGCGGCAACCTGTTAATGGTCGGAAAGCCTCCACACCATCGCGACGGATTGTGGCGCATCGGGCTCAGAAGTCCCTTTTCGGAAAACGATGAACCGATTGCAGTCGTCACGATGCCGCCATGCTCAGCTGTCACGAGCGGCATCTATGAACGAAGACTGACTTCAGGTCAGAAGAGCTATCATCATATCCTTGATTCAAATACAGGATATCCCAGGGAGAACAATCTGAACAGCGTCACTGTCTTCTCCAGAAAATCCGTCACTGCAGAAATCGAAACGACGCGTCTCTTCTTTGCGGGCGGACCTTTGCCTGACTATCCGTTTGAACAAGACGTCCTTGGAGCGGCATTCATCACGAAGGATTGTAAGATCGAGCTTTCAGGAATTGCTCCCGGGCAGATCAGGCTGCTTGACGGGCGCTATCAAATCGTACATTGAAGCAAGGAGAAGAATGGAAGATGTTCCGTTTTACTCGTGAATTAGGTGAAATGGCGTTTTTGGGGATTTGCCCGTAAATTTCAGCACTTGGTTTCGGTCAAAGCACACATTTAACGTCGCATACACAAACAAAGTCCCGGATGAAATTTGCACTTGCAAATCATCCGGGACTTTTGTCAGAGACGGAGTTTCTTCCCTGCCTCTTCCTTTCATCATTTTTCCTTCAGATATTTGTTTAATTCTCGCCTGACCTCGGTCACTCGCGGCAGCAGAACGCCGACTTCTTCGACCAGATCCGGCGACTCGAAAAATTCTGACGTTCTGCCTGAATAAATCAATTCGCCGTGCGCCATCGCATAGACTTCTTCATATTCTTCCAAAACCCAGTCCATGTCATGCGTAATCGTAATTACGACATGACCTTGGTCGGCAAGATAGCGGAAAACTGCGGTAATTTTCTTCCTGCTTGGCCAGTCAAGTGACATCATCGGCTCATCGAACAGTAAGATCCTGGGTCGAACCGCCACTACCGTCGCAATGCTCAGCAGCTTGCGTTCGGAAAGCGACAAATCATAGGGATTTTCGTCCTTTTTATCGTCCAGGCCCACTTCTTTGAGAACTTCTTCTGCAATGTGCTCAACCTCTTCTTCCGGCCTGCCCATCTGCCGGAGGCCCCACTCAACTTCCTTTTTAACGGTTGCATTGAAAATCTGATCGTTTGGATCCTGAAAAGTCAGGCCAATCCGTTCAAGGCGCCTGTCACCGATATAATCGTTAAGTTTCTGACCGTCAACGGTGATTTCGCCTGAATCAGGCTGATTAAGCCCGCTCAAGAGCTTGAGCAAGGTGGATTTGCCGGCACCGTTCTGGCCGATGATCGCAATCATCCCCCCGCTGAAGGTCAGATGCTTGATGTCAAGGCCGAAATTGTCGCCCGGATACGTGAATTTCAAATCGTTAATTTCAATTTTGGTCATCAAAGCACCTCTTAAGTTCGGAAAGTCTTACGGGAAAGAGACCGCTCGGAAGCTTTTTCCCAAGCTCCCTTGCCATTCGATAAACCACCGGCAGATACAAATCATGTCCTTCCGCGACCTGATTGATCACGTCAAGCGGCTTTCCGGAGGCAATCAGTTCACCTTTTTCAAGAACCCACAATTGATCTGCAATCTCGCACAAATCATCGATTTCGTTCGAAACGATGAAGATCGTTTTGTCGGAACATCCTGCAAGCCATTCAAAAAATTCTCTTCTGCCAACGGGATCCATCTGGCTCGTTGGATCGTCCATGATTAAGAATTCAGGGTCCGGTGCGATTTCGGAAGCAATCGCCAGACGCTGCGTCTGCCCGCCGGAAAGAGTATCAGGCGCCTGTTCCAGAAAATCTTCAAGACCCATCTGCCGGGCTGCAAATGCAACTGCCTTCGATGCTTCTTCTTCATTCATCCCCTGATTGATCAGTCCAAACGCAATTTCATCAAAGACAGTGTCGGACAGTCCGCTGAGCTGTCCCGCCGTATTCTGCAAAACGACTCCCGTGTGAAAATTATATTCGTCAAATTCCTCAAGCGGTGAAAATTCGCCTATCTTGACGGTACCGGAAACGTGACTGGAAACGATATTTGGAATAATCCCCGAAAGAACGTCGCAAAGCGTTGTCTTGCCGGAGCGGCTGTTGCCGATGATTCCAATGAGCTGCCCCTTTTCTGCAGTCAGGGTGATTCCCTTCAGCGCTTCCTCGTCTTCTCCGCGATATCTTACGCTCAAGTCTTCCAAAACTATTTGTTGATTAGCATCCATATCTTACATCCTATCAAAATTATGCCGGCAAGACCAAGTACCCGATGAAACAGCTTATCCATCAGATACGTCCGGTTCAATGCGCGCACCGTGCGCCTTTTGCTTTCAAAATTTCGCAATTGAAGCGAAATCGAACGGGACATCGACTGATCGAGCGTCTTGATTACCAATGGAATCAAGATCGGCAGAATCGTCTTGAATTTTTGAATCAGTGACTTTTGTTCTCCGATTCCGCGAGCCCTTTGCGCGAGCTGAATCTTTTTGAGATTCTGCATCATTTGCGGCAGAATATAGCAAACTGACATCAATAGATACACGGTTTTGTACTTCATCCCTGCATTTTCCAAATACCTGGCATTCTCGGAAATCGTCGTCGTCTGCATGAAGAAATTCGTTGCAAGGACAATCACGATGATCCGACAGCCGAGCAAAACAGCATACGTCAAGCCTTCCTGATAAAATGCAATTCCGCCTAAAGAAAAGGCAGGCGTTTCATTGTGCGGATAAAACAGCCCCTGAATCAGCAGCATCGTCAGAATCATGAATGCACAAAATCCCAGCGCCTTCATGCTGCCGGCCAGCTTCCCCGAAAACAGCAGCAGAAGCATCGTTGCCAAAATGAGCGCTGCTTCGGCAAAAATGTTTGTCAAGACAAAGCTCAGCAATGTCAAGACGGCTATCAGCAATAACTTCGTGACGGGATCAATGCGTTCGTGCCACGGTCTTGTCAGGTCTTCCTGCATCATTTCTGGTTTTTCCATCGTATCAGTCCTTAAAGTAACTAATCATTTTCCTTGGAATCTGCTTGTAGATGAGGCAGGCAACGTAAGCTACGACAACCTTATCCAGGATATCCAAGACAAATTCGTCAGCAAAGGAAGCAATGAATACCGGGACGTGCTTTGCGACCAGAACGGCAAACAACGAGTCACCCCAGGCAATCCCGGTTTGTCCGCCCCAGAAGATAACGTTGAGCGGTGTTGAAATCAAGGCAGAAACAAGTGCAATGATCAATGCGGACACGAAAGTCTTCCCTGCAGATGAAAAACCGCCCTTAGCATGCAGGACACCAACGGCGATCCCGATGCCGATGCTCGTCAAGGCATAAACCGTCGAAACCGGCGACAAGGTCAGGCCGTAGATCACGTTGTTGATGAAGCCGCTGACGGCGCCTGGAATCGGACCGGCAAGCATGCTTGCAAGATATGTTCCCAATGAACCGAGCCAGACCGGAAGTTTGAGCCCTTCCGCAAAAGCCTTGGCTACGTAGTTTATACCGACTGCGGCAGGAATAAGCCCGATTACCGCTGGCGTGAGACTGACTCTCCAGATACTTGGTGCTGACGCTGTTTTCTTATCCATAAAAATTCTCCCTTATGCATTAAAAGTAAAATCAACCTTTATGAAATTAAAAAAGTAAAATAAACTTTTAATTTATAGTTGTTTCTATCTTACCATCTGAAAAATAATTGTCAAGCTTTTTGGGTAGAAATTACTTGAAATTTCAATCCATTTAAACTTGAGACAGTTTTTCATTGCGTGGCTCTGGAGGCGCGGGCACTGGATTTGGATGACAAATCAGACTATTGTCTGACCAAAGCAAAAACACGTATGACCACAACTGTGAAATCATACGTGTTTTAAATTCAAGACAGCGTTTTTTCTCTGCCTCTTCAAACGCGTCGCAAAATTTTAGCTTCTTCTCAAGTCATAAGGTCTGTAGACGTAGTAGTACGCACAGTTGTGCGTGCCGTGATACCACTTGTAATTAAACTCCTGAACGGCTTTACCTCTGGCGCCATAAATCGAATTCGGATTTTTGTCCCAGTAATAACCGCAGGTCGAGATGCATTTTGCGTCGGATCCGGCAGAAGACATGATCATGATATGTCCGCCGTCGCCCCCGCTGTAGCCTTTCTTTCCCCAAATGACGATATCGCCGTATCGCGGAACATAATTGCCGTCCCTGCCTTCTCTTGCAAGATAGTATCCGTTTGATTTAAGGTACGGGTGAATCGACTCGGTATTGTAGGTATAGGCAGGTCTGGAAGCTCCGGCACCTCTCAAGGCCGCAACCATTGAACCGGAGCAGTCAGCAGTCCCGTCAGCCCCTGTTCTTGAGCCGTACATCGAATAAGTCAGCTTGCCTCTGCGGTTGAAGAACCAGTTCAAGACACGCGCAGTAAAACAGTTGAGTGTGCCGTTGCCGTTAAAGCTGTACCAGCGGTTGCCAATCCTGCGTCTTCCGGTATAGCGCGCACCGCTTGACGCATCGAAGTAATATTGGTCATGTCCGATCACCTGCCAGCGATACTGCATCTGACCGTTGTCCGCATAGTAGACGACCTTGTTCTGACCGTATGACTTCAAATCCTTGAAGCCAGTCTGCATCGCACCGGTGCTCCTGTCAAAAAGATACCAGTGTCCGCGGTAGTTTTGCTGGCCGTACTGCATGCGACCGTTGCCGGCATACAGGCACTTCTTCTTCTGACCGTAAGACGTCAGATCCTGAATGCCGGTCAGCATTGCACCGGTACTCCCGTGAAACAGGTACCAGTATCCGCTCAAGTGCTGCTGGCCGTACTGCATCTGGCCGTTCAAATCATAGTAAACGGTCTTCCTTTGATCGGAAATCCACTGAAATCCGTATTTCATATTACCGTTTCCGTCAAACAGATACCATCTGCCGTTAACGTTCCTTTGACCAGTAACCCGTCTGGCGGTCGTCTGGTCAAAGTACTGCGTGTTTCGGCCGACTTTGAGGAATCCGACCTGAATCTGGCCGTTGTTATCGAAATAGTAGTGATTGCCGTTGAGCTCGACTACGCCCCTGTAGACGAGTGCGCCGGTCTTTTTGTCAATGCTGTATCCATTGGCGGCATATTCGACGTGACCATGGTTGTCGAACAGGTACAGTTTCCTTGTTCCCTTGTCGTATGCAACCTGGGAGGTCGTCATTGCCCCCGTATTTTCGTCAAAGTGATACAGATTTCCGTCAATTTTCTGCATGCCTTTCAACCGATGACCGGTCTGCCTGTCATAATAGGCCGTCTTCCTTTGACTTGAGATCCACTGAAAGCCGGTTTTCATAAAACCGTTTTGATCGAACAGGTACCAGTCGTTGCCGACTCTTCTTTCGCCGATCGTCATTTTGCCGGTCAGTGTATCGAAATAGTATCTGTGACCGCTGATGTCTTTGAATCCGTACTGCATCCTGCCATTGCCATCGTAATAGACAGTCTTTTTCTGGTCGCCGATCCACTTGAGTCCCCTTGCCATTGCACCGGTAGTTTTGTCGAACAAATACCAGTACCCGGACAGGTGCTGCTGACCGTACTGCATCTGGCCGTTGCCTGCATAGTAAACGGTTTTGTCCTGGCCGTAGCTCTTTAAATTCTGAAAACCGGTTGCCATCTTGCCCGTTCCGTTCTGGAACAGATACCAGTGTCCCCTGATGTTTCGCTGACCATACTGCATCCTGCCGTTTCTTTCATAACAGACGGTCTTGTTTTCTCCGTAATTTTTCAGATTCTGAAGCCCCGTCTGCATTGCGCCCGTTCCCCATGAAAACAGATACCAGCCGTTGCCGATATGCTGCTGACCGTATTGCATCTCGCCTTTGCCGTTATAATAAACGGTTTTTTTCTGATTTGCGATCCATTGAAATCCAGTTCTGGCTGCTCCGTTTTTGTCAAACAGATACCACTTGCCGCCAATGTTCTGCTGACCGCTTCCGTGACTGACAGCACCTGTTATACGATTCATGTCGTACGTTCTGCCGCTGATCTTCCGGCGGCCATACTGCATTTGACCTGCATTGTTGTAGTAGACGACTTTGCGCTGATTTGCTATGTACTGGAATCCGGTCTGCATTGCCCCGGTGACGTTGTCGAACAAATACCAGTACCTGTCGATATGCTGCTGACCGTATTGCATCTGACCGGCATTTGAGTAGTAGACTTTCTTCCTTTGGGATGAAATATATTGAAATCCCGTCTTCATTTCACCTGTTTGTTCATCAAACAGGTACCACTTGCCGTTGATGTTCTGCTGACCGCGTACCATGTTGCCGTTGCCATCATAATAATATGTCTTTTTTTCATCCTGACTCTTTTGAAAACCGGTTTTTTTAGGCTGAGTCGTCACCACGGAATTGTTTTGAGCCGGCGTCTGCTCCGCCGTCCCGGCAGCGTTCGCCTGCTCAGCTTCCCTGGCCTGAGGTTGCGAAGCGGCCTTTTCAGTTTCTGCAGTTGCCGGCGCCTTTTCCTGAGTTTCATCATCTGCCCTGGACTGCTGAGAATCGTTTTGAACCGGTTGCGAAGATTCAGACGAATCTTCCTGATTTGAAGATTCCTGTTCGTCCTCTCTTTGAACCTGCAGGGAATTATCCGGTTCGCTTTGCACGCTCGTTTGAGCAACGGACTCATCGGCGTCTGCCACCGTCTGATTCGTTTCGATGAAAAATGCAGTGCCGCCAAACAGCAAGGCCAAGGCAACCCATCTTTTGCCCGATTTATACAATTTGAAACGTTTTTTTACATCCATTAAATTACCTTCTCTCACTAATGTAAAAATGCACTCATATCATTATCAATCGGCAACTGGACTGCAAGAATGAAGGTAAAATTAAAAAGCATCAAAATTCAATCATGATCTTTTCCTTTAAATGAGACGAAAACGCATGAAATTAAAATTAAAGCAGAAAAATTAAAGTGGATCGCTTTGAAAAGTTTTCTTCAAAGGGTCCACTTTGGAAGTTTTTTAATCAAAAAAGGATTTTTCCCGCAGAAATCTGCAGAAAAAATCCCGTTTTTAATCTTAAAAAGCTGATCAGTCTTCTTTGCGCTTCTTCAAGCCCATGACTGCAAGAATCCCGGAAAATGCGAGCGTGATCAGTCCCGGAACAGTGTAATTCCTGACATCGTCGCCCGTTGCCGGACTTTCCTTGCCGTTTGCTCCGGTTGAAGAAGTCGACTTGCCGTTCGCTGAAGCATTCGGGCTGACCGGCTTTGAACCAGCGTCAGGCTTTACTTCAGACTTGTCTCCGTCTTTTGAACCATTGCCCGCAGTCTGGCCGCTGACCGGCTTGTCCTTGTCCTCAGAACCCTTGTCTGCCGTTTGTTCAGACTTCTTCTTCACGATGACGTCCGTCTTGAAGATTTCGCTTTCATTACCGGCATCGTCGTATGACTGGAATTCCACGACCGCATCCTTGTCAACCGTAAACGGCTTGTCGTAATTATTCCATTCGGTTTCGCCTGCAAATCTGTAACGCAAATGGTTAAACGTCCGATCCGTATCTTCTCTGGCGAATCCGAGCGTAACCGTCACTGATTCCTGCGAACCGTCAGTAGAACTCAGCTTGACCGTCGGATCCGAGTAAATTGCATTGACGACGTTGTTTACGACGACCTTGGTCGTTTCAGATTCGTTTCCGTAAACGTCAGCATACTTGAATTGATATTCGCCGTTTGCCGCAACGCTGTATTTGCCATCGGAAACTTCGCTCCAGGTGCTGCCGTCAGTTGAAACATAAAGCTTTGGAGCTTCATAGTTCCTGTCAAAATCAGCATCTGCTGCGGAAAGCACGACCGTCTGCGCCTTTTTCGACGTGTCCGGCGTTACGACCGGTGCCTTGAGCACGGCCGCGTGATGCGCAAGCGTAAATGAAGCATCCGTCACGTTGCCTGCCGAATCTTCCAGGGAAACGGCAACTTTCTTCGTCCCTTCGACGACCGGATCGATGCTGTATGAAACATCAGCCGCAGCACGACCCTTGAAGAAGTCTTCATTAAACAGATAGTAGTCCTTGTCGGTAAATGCGGCATCGCCGTCAACTTTCAGCGAGTAGCCGCTGAGATTGTCATTGATCCTTGCCTTGAGCTCATACGGATTCCTGTTCGTATAAGCTGTCAGGCTGCCGTTTGCATCAGCCTTCATATTTTCAAGCTGAAGCGACGGCAATGTTCCGTCAACCCAAAGGATGAAGCCGTAGTCAACGACCGGACGGCCTTCGTTCAGCTTCGAGGACTGGATGAAGACTGGAAGAGACCTTGATCCGTTCGTGATGCCCGTTGCCGTATAGCTGAATGCCAGCGTGTTCTTGTCATATTGAACGTCTTTTCCTTGAATCTTGAAGACGTCGACCGGATACTTGAGCTTGCCGGTAATCGTCAGCTCGCCTTTTTCAGCATCGTATCCCGTTGTCGTCCTGCCGACGACCGTTACGCCGCTTTCAAGGTTGTCGAAATCGATCACGCTGCCGTTGTACGTTGTCGAATTAGTCGTCCGCACGTTGAACGTCCTGGTTGAAACGTTTCCGTTTGCAGAAACTGCCGTCAGCGTGTAGACGTTGTCGCCGTAGTTCAGATTCAGATTCTGGCTGAATTTTCCGCCGACGATCTGAACGTCCGTTGCGCCTTCTCCCGTCGACTCGTTCTTCAAGGTCAGTGATTCTGCATCTTCGACTGATCCCGTCAGCTTATACGCACTTGCCGGAGCCGTCACGGTCGATGTTGCCTCATCCAGGCCGTCAACCGAAATCCTGGCAGCAGAAAGGTCGACCTTGAACTTGAGCGAACTCAAGACGTTCCTTCCGTCCTTGTCTTTTGAGGCAGTCAGGACGTTTTCGCCTTCCCTGACTGAAACGTTGGCCTTGAAGTATCCTTCACCGTCGGTTTTGACTTCCTGTCCGTTAATGAAGAACGTTTTATCCGGTTCATACGTTCCCAGAACGGCAAACGTCTTCTTTTCATTATCAAATCCTTCGGTGTTCTGCGTAATCGTCGTGTCGTTTCCGACATTGAAATACAGTACGCCTTCAGCATCCTTGACCTGGCTCGTCGCAGAAAAGCCGATATTGCCGGCCTTGTCCTGAGCAGATGCATAAACGTAGTTTCGACCGGAAACAAATTCAGACGCCACACTGTCTTTTGTGACGTACTTATTGGTCTTCCTGTCAAACGTCAGGTCCGTTTTAACAATGCTGTCATTAACGAGCAGAGCCACATCTTCAACGCCGACACCCTTTCCGTCAGTTGCGGAGAATTCAACGCGTCCGTCTTCCCTGACCCTGAGATCCTTGACTGAAGGTGCAGTATTGTCAATCTTGAACTTGATGTAGCTGACCTGCTTGTCGCCGTCGGTTACCGGAGTCGTCGTGATCTTGTATTGATACGTTCCGTCAGGAGCGTACTGTTTCCTGCCGTTCCTGTCCTTGACGGTTCCGTCCCACTTGCCTTCATTATGAGTCGTCCATTGACCCGAAGACGAGCTGTAATAGTCCTTGACGCCGTCATAATCCGTTCCGAGATTCTTAACGACTTTTCCGTCCTTGTCAACAATCTGATATTCGGACTTCCTGTAGTTTCTCAGATAATAAAGACTCGGTTCGACGTAATCGTTGATGCCGTCTTCGTTCTCAGGCGAAAATGCCACGGAATCGGCGTCAACGTTGTATCTGCCCTTTTCATCGTCATAGTAGAGCCCGGGAACGTTTCCGTCGTTCGTCGTCAGGAATCCGGCATAAGTCGGCAGGTTCCAGTCATCTTCATAAAGCATCTTGCCGATGATCTGTCCCTTGCTGTACGTTCCGTAAAAGCCCATGTACGGAACGACGAGATCCGGCGTCTCGCCCTTTCCTTCAAAGCCGACATAGCCTTCGACGAACTGCTGCCTTTCAAATCCCTGCGGAAGCGACAGATTGAACGTGACCTGCCTTGATTCGCCGGCTTTGACCGTAATCGTGTTCCTGTCCGTTGAAATCTTCGCCCTGTCAATCTTAGTATCGTAGATTTCTCCGTTGTCATCCGTCTTTTGCTGATAGACACCGCCGTAGTCATTGAACGAATACGTTTCGTCCTTTGAACCGTAGTTGTGAAGCGTTACGGTAAAGCTTGCGGAAAGGCCGATTTCCTTTAAGGCAACCGTCCCCAGGCCTGTCTTGTCATAAGTTGCCGAAACGTTGTTTCTAACTGCCCGATCAACGTTGATCTGACCTGCTCCCTGGCGTCTCGGGGAGATGATTTCCTGCGTATGATCCTTGTCCTTCATAGGAGTTGCCGTGTTCAAAACGGAATTCTTGGCAAAAGTCGTCAGGTCCTTGCCCGAAAGACCAGGATTTCGATTCTTGATTCCTTGAAGAATCAATGCTTCTGAACCTGCAACAAACGGTGAAGCCATCGATGTTCCGCTCATTTGCTGATACTTGTCGTCATTGGCAAGCGAATATATTTTTCCGCCAGGAGCTGAGATTTCCGGTTTGAAATCAAGTGCAGGAGTCGGTCCCCATGAACTGAAGTCCGACATCTTGCCGCTCGAAACGTTAGTCACCAGCTGCTGTTCGAACTTCAAATTAATCGTTTTGCCGGCTGCAGCCGTTTCTTCAAGCTTTTTGCCGTCGGCAAGCGATGCTCCGACCGTCGGGAACGTCTTGTCGTCAATTGCCATCGAAATCAGATCAGTTCCGGTGTTGTTGTAGATGATGACGCCGACGGCACCATGTGCCCTGGCATTGTTGACCTTTTCTGAGAAGGTGATTGCACCGCGCTTGACAAGCGCAATCTGTCCCTTGACGTCTTTTCCGTCGTACTCGTTTTCTGATCCGGTTCCGACAGAAACGACTTTATGTTCGCCGGTCATCGGTGCATAGTCCGTTTCCTGCTGGTTGATCACGGTCGATCCGTCCGTCAGATCGGAAATCGAATCGAACTTGACGTTGCCCGACGTATCTCTCATCGTTGGCGAAACGACTTTTTCGTTTTCGGCAGAAGCAACCGTCAAGGCTTCCGGTGTAATTCCGGGTGCTCCGACCGTGCTCAATTCGTCAGATTCAAACTGCTGATCGGGATTTCCGTTCCCGGTTGACGTCGAAACGCTGCTGTTGCCAGCTGAGATTACGCAAAGAACGCCCTGTTCAGAGGCTTTCCTGACCGCAGACTGTTCAGGATCGTTTTCATCGACGTTTGAACTGACGGAACCAAGACTCATGTTGATCACGTTTGCCCCCAGCTTGACCGAGTCTTCGATTGCGGCAATCAAATCATCGTCATAGCAGCCTTTGATCGAGCTGTTGTTTGAAAAGACCTTCATTGCAAGCAGTTGCGCATCAGGCGCGACACCTTTGACGGAATCAGCACCAGTCCCGTTGGCAGCCGCAATGCCGGCAACGTGCTGACCATGCATGTCACCATTTCCGTTGTCGATGACGTTGTCGTTGCCATCGGCATAGTTGTAGCCATAAGGAACCTTGTCGGTATAGAATTTGCCGTGTCCGAACTCCTTTGCCTTGGCTTCAACGGAATCTTTTGAAAGTGCGGTTCTTGTTCCGGCATCAAGCTTCAGATCCTTGTGATTGTAGTCGATTCCGGTATCAATAATCGAAACGACCATGCCTTCGCCCTTGAGCTTGTGATTTTGCCATACTTTTTGAACATCCGCCATTTCATTTGCGGAAGAATCGGCAGGATAATAAACACGAACCGGTTTGACCGAAGCAACGCCCTTCAGATCCTGAATTCTCTGCAAATCAGAAACCTTGACGTCGATTGAAAAACCGTTGACCAGATATCCGAATGAACGCTTGACCCTGCTTTCAGAAATCTTTTCAACCTGCCTGCGAACGTCGGCCTGTGCGCCCTTGACCTTGCCTGCTGCCTTTTCGATCTTTCTGACCGATTCTGTCGAGCCGGTTGCCTTTGCCGTATGATCGACGGCCGCATCGGCATCAAGCGTCACGATCACGCGAACCTTGGAATTTTCGTCTGTCCGGCTCGTCTGTCCTCTTGCTTCCTGCTGCTCCTTGACTGCTTCAAGGAACTTCTGCTTGTCGATTCTGGCCTTTTGCTTGTGTTTTTCCTGCAAATACCTGGTCAGAATCTGCCTGGACTTCGATGATTGCGAAACGACGTCGGCTGAAACGCTTGACTGCAGCGACAAAGCCTCGATTGGAGCATTCAAGACCGCACCGCACAAGACCGTTGCCGCTATCAAATGCAGAGCTTTGTCGGCCCTGCCTGAATTTGAAAAGCTTTTATCGTCCTTCAAATTATGTAACCCCCTGTTTAAAACCTTTGCAACGAACTACTCACATTCATAAAATTATCAAAAGTTTTAAAAAACATCAACCGTTTTTTAATTTTAATTTCACTTTTAACCCATAAATCGAGCTGATATCTTGATAATACTGTCAAAAAAACAAATTGTACAAAACCTTTTTATGACATCACT
>NZ_DAIUCE010000031.1:0-19208 GCF_036846325.1 Ligilactobacillus sp.
TAAGGCAACGGTTTTTGGTACCGTCATGCACTGGTTCGAATCCAGTTACCCCAATTATATATCGCTTTGAGACAAGGTTTCTGTGACCCTTGTCTTTTTTTGTGTGTCGGAGCAGGATTCTGTTTCGGTTTTATTTTCTCAAGGGACACGGTGGCTGTCTGCGGGAAATTAATGGCGGGACTGTTCACTGGTATAGTTTCGCAAAAGGTTGTAGAATATTAACAAGGGGTGATTTAGATGAAATTAGGGTTTATCGGTGCCGGCAACATGGCCAGGGCGATTGTCAACGGCTTGATTGCTGAAAAAAGAATTTCCGGTGGGGATGTATACATACACAGTGCCCACAAGAGCAGCTATGAAGGCTATGCGAAGGAAAAGGGACTCAATCCTTGCGAAAGCAACTCAGATGTCGTCAGAAACGCAGAGATTGTTTTCCTGGCAGTCAAGCCAATCGTTGCCAAAGACGTTTTAGAAGAAATCAGCACTGAATTTGAAGAGAAGAATCCGGTGCTTGTTTCGATGGTTACGGGCGTCAGCATCGCTGAGCTGGCTGATGCACTGCATTTTCCGGCGGCCAGAATCGTCAGAATCATGCCGAACGTAAACGTTGAAATCGGTGAGGGAATGACAGCCCTGAAGGCAGGCGAAACGGTGACTGAAACCGAATTTTCCGAAGTGACGGATCTTTTTGATTCCATCGGCAAGACGGCTGAAATGGAGGAAAGGGACTTCAGCACGTTCGTCGCGCTTGCGGGCAGTTCCCCTGCCTATGTGTATCTCTTTATCGACGCGATGTCCCGTTCAGGCGTCAAGTACGGGCTGAACAAGAAGCAGGCGACTGAAATTGCCGCCCAGGCCGTTTTGGGCAGTGCCATGAAGGTTCTGGAAGCAGCCAAAAGCCCGATGGACCTTGTTGATGACGTCTGCTCTCCCGGAGGAACGACGGTTGCCGGACTGCTGGCGATGGAGGAATACGGATTTACAACTTCCGTCATTAAAGGTTTAGACGCGACAGTTGCCAAAGACAAAAAATAACAGCTGTTTACTTGACTTTTTGGTCTATACCAATTATGATTGGACTGTAATTAAAATTAAGAAAGCGGGTTCAATTATGAGCAAAGTTATCAAACATGCAGTGATTTATACTGGTTCAGAGAAGATTGAGGATGGTTATATCAGGTTTGACAAGCAAATCGAAGCCGTCGGCAGGATGAGCGAATATGTTTGCCGGTCTTCTGATGATGAAATTGTTGACGTGCTCGGCAAGACGATCGTTCCTGGTTTTATTGACGTCCACAGTCATGGCGGCTACGGCTTTGATACGATGGACGGCAATGCTGAGGAAATCGATGAAATGGTGAACCACATGGTTTGCGAAGGCGTGACGACCTATTTTGCGACAACGATGACGCAGTCTCACCAAAACATTGAAAATGCCCTGGCGGCCGTTAAGAAAGCGGCTGAGAAGAATCCCGTCATTCAGGGCGTTCATCTGGAAGGACCGTTCGTATCGCCTGTTTTCAAGGGGGCTCAGCCTGAAGAGTATATCGAAGCTCCGGACGTTGAACTGTTTGATCATTGGAACAAGGTTTCCGGGAACATGATCAAGCTCGTGACGTATGCTCCTGAGCACAAGACGTCGCCTGAATTTGAACAGTATTGTCTGGAACACGGGATTGTTCCGTCATGCGGACACAGCAACGCTACAAGAGAGGAAATGAAGCATTCCCGTGCAACGCATATCACGCACCTGTACAATGCGCAACGTGAATTCAAGCACCGTGAACCCGGCGTAACCGGTCATGCCTTGCTTGAAGACAATATCCGCTGTGAAATGATTGCTGACGGATTCCACGTTTGTCCTGACATGATCAAGCTTGCATATGAGCTGAAAGGTGCAGAAAAGATTGATCTCATCACTGATTCAATGAGGGCCAAGGGCATGCCTGAGGGCGTTTCTGAACTCGGTGGTCAAAAAGTCATCGTCAAGGACAGACAGGCGCGTCTCGAAGACGGCACTTTGGCAGGTTCTGTCCTGATGTTCAAGGATGCCTTTGTCAATATCATGAAGTTCACCGGCTGCAGCATTGAAGAAGCGGTCAAGATGAGCTCCGTCAACCAGGCTCGTGAATTCAACCTGACGTCCAAGGGTGCAATTGAAGCCGGCAAGGATGCCGATTTCAACATTTTCAACGATAAGATGGAACTCGAAGCGACATACAGCTTCGGGAGGCTTTTTAAAGAATAGACAAAATTATGGAGGGTGATTTTCAATGAGTTCACCGGTTTACATTCAAATTCACAACCGGATAAAAAAAGATATTGAGGCTGGCGTGTGGTCTGTCGGTGACCGAATCCCCTCTGAACGTGAGCTTGCCTTGGAATTTAACGTCAGCCGGATGACCTTGCGGCAGGCGGTTCAAACTTTGGTCGAAGAAGGAATCCTGGAACGCCAGGTCGGCGCCGGGACGTTTGTTGCACGCAAGAAAGTGCAGGAAAAAATGACTGGCGTGACCAGTTTCACTGAATTGATGGAAGAGCAGGGCAAAAAGCCTTCCAGTCGAACAGTTTCTTATCTGGTGACGACGCCTTCTCTGAGCGAAACGGAACGATTGAAACTGAAAGACGACGAAAAGGTTCTTCGGATGGAACGTATCCGTTATGCAGACGAAGTGCCGATCTGTTTTGAGGTCGCCACGCTTCCCTATAGTCTCGTCAAGGATTACGAGCGCAGTCAGATTACCACGTCGCTTTACCGGACGCTTGAGGAAAGCGGACGGGAAATCGGACATGCTCAGCAAAGCGTTTCTGCGCAGGTTGCATCGGAAAGGATTGCTGAGTATTTGAACATCAAGCGCGGTTCGGCAATCTTAAGGCTGCGACAGATTACGGAACTCGGTGACGGAACGCCGTTTGAATATGTCAGGACCCAGTATGCCGGTGACAGGTTTGAATTTTATCTGGAAAAATAACGAAACGCTTTTCTGTTAAAGCGGAATTTGACGAGAGGATGGGAAAAATTCCCTTTTCACTCTTGAATTAAATGAAGTACCGAACAAAGGAGGTCGTAATGCGACTGATTTTGTCCGGTATTTTTTTCAATTTTGAGGCATGAAAACCTGATTTTTTAAAATACAGTGCTGCGAATCGCCGGCTCAATCAGGTCGTCAGGACTGGGTTACGGGCAAAATGGCAGTTTTTGAAATCTGCCCGTAAATTCCAGTCTTCGATGAAGAATTATTCCGTATGCACAAAGTTTTCCCAACCTTTTTTTGTTTTGAAAAAACAAAAAAACTGAGCCCGATAAAAGGCTCAGGAAGTTCATGCTTATTTTCCGAAGAATTTGCGTCTGTAAACCAAAAGCAGATATTTCGGCAATGCCATCATGCGCAAAAATCTGGTCGGTTCCTTGTAGAGACGGTAGAGCCACTCGATGTGGTGATCGATCCACCATTGCGGAGCACGCTTTGCGTAACCGGCCAGAACATCAAAGGAACCGCCGATTCCCATCCAGATGGCGTCGGTGACGTGTCTGTTTCTTTCAATAAAGTATTCCTGCTTAGGAAAACCCAAGGCACAGAAGACGAAATCCGGTTCTGAAGTCTGAATGTCACGAACGATGCCTTCTTCATCCTTGAAGTATCCGTCATGAAAGCCGGCAATGACTATTCCGGGATACGCTTCCTTGATTTTCCCGATCATGGTCATGATGACTTCGTTTTTCGCACCGAGGAAATAGATTCTCTTACGTTCTTCATCACACCATTTCAAGATGGCAGTCATCGTGTCAAATCCGGTGACGCGTCCCGGAAGTTCTGATCCGAGAATCTTTGCGCCCTTGACGATGCCGATGCCGTCCGCCGTGAGATAATCCGCATCCTTGATGGCTGAAGAATATTCGGGATCGTTCAATGCGGTTAAAACGATTTCCGGATTGGCCGTCACCACGAAGCGATTTTTGTGAGAAAGGCTGTCTTCTTTTAATTGTTCGACGAATTCCTGCTGGGTGGCCTTGATGAAGTCAAAGCCCAGGACGTTGACCGTTGAAAATGGCTGGGTCATGTATTTACCTGCTTTCTTTTTTGTCTCTAACGACAATTATAACGTTGATTTGCCTTACATGGTACAATTAAATTTATAATGAAATTTTAGTTTAAAAGGCGTACAATGAATACGATGATATATTTTATGACATGAAAGTGAGGAAACGTTATGCGTCCTTTGCAAAAACAAATTATTGATGAACTTAAGGTCTTGCCTGAAATTGATCCTGAAAGGGAAATTCGCCGCTCGGTTGACTTTATCAAGGCATATCTTTTGAAATATCCGTTTTTCAAATCCATCGTGCTTGGCATCTCAGGAGGACAGGATTCGACGCTTTGCGGAACCCTTTGCCAGAAGGCAATCAGCGAGCTACGCGAAGAAACCGGCAACTCTGATTACAAGTTTATTGCCGTTCGCCTGCCGTACGGCGATCAAGCCGACGAACAGGATGCAATGGACGCAATCGAGTTCATGAAGGCCGACAAGACCGTCCGCGTCAACATCAAGCCGTCAAGCGATGCAATGATGGAGGCGGTTGAGGCAAACGGTCTGAAGGTCAGCGATTTCAACAAGGGAAATATCAAGGCCCGTGAACGCATGATTGCGCAATATGCGATTGCCGGTTCCGAAAACGGAGCCGTTGCCGGGACTGATCATGCTGCCGAAGCCGTAACCGGATTCTATACGAAATACGGCGATGGCGGTGCTGACATCTGCCCTCTCTGGCGTCTTGACAAGCGCCAGGGTCGTGCAATGCTTAAACTTCTGGGTGCTCCGGAACATCTGTATCTCAAGACGCCGACGGCTGATCTTGAAGAAGATCGACCTGCATTGCCTGATGAAGCGGCTTTGGGCGTAACCTACAAGGACATTGACGATTATCTTGAAGGACGCGAAGTCGAGGAAAAAGCTGCCGAAACGATTGAAGGCTGGTACCTTAAGACGCAGCACAAGCGTCACATGCCGATTAACGTATATGACGAATTCTGGAAGTAAAGGGGGATTTCAATGAAACGCAGAGCAGATTTCGGACACTATGTCAGCGTCTTGTCCGAAGTGATGGAAACTACCGAGAATATGGGCGCAAAGCTTAATCCATTTTTTGAAACGTTCCGGAAAGCCATTGACGAAGGAAAGGACATTTCCCCTGAAGATTATGACAAGACAAGAGCAGAGTTTGAGACAGGCGTTGAACTTTACGAGAAGAACCTCAAAAAACTGCAGGGCCTGGAAGCTCCGATTGCGATTATCGGGGTGCACAAGAAGCTTGTCGGAGCATATCGCCGTTTTTATGAAGGCTGCGCTCATATGAATTCATCAATTGATTATGCAGGAAGATGGGTTGATGCAGAGCAGTTTGACGTTTCTGAAAAGGAGCAGGGTGATGCCATGGACGACATTGCCAGATGCGTCAGGAAAATCATGAGATAAAGGAAACCGCGTCTGAAATTTCGGACGTGGTTTTTGTTGTAATTCTTTGATCATGAAGATAGAATAAAAAGGAAATCGAAGGGATGATGCACGTGGAAAAAGGATATTTAGAAATCGTCGCTCAAGCCATGCCTTACAAGGAACATCAAATTGAGTCTGTCTTGAAGATGCTTGAGGAAGGCAACACGGTGCCTTTCATTGCGCGCTATCGCAAGGAAAGAACGGGCAGTCTGGATGAAGTTCAAATCAAGGACATCAGTGATGCGTACCAACGAGTGGAAAAAATTGAAAAAAACGCAGCGATATTGAAGCCAAGATCGGAGAACTCGGCAAGCTGACCGAAAAACTGAAAAAATCAATCGAAGCAGCTGAAACGATGCAGCAGTTGGAAGATCTGTATTTGCCATACAGGCAGAAAAGGCGGACAAAGGCCCAGGCTGCAAAAGAAGCCGGCCTGGAGCCTTTTGCGCTGTGGATGCTGACGTTTCAGAAGGAAACGGTTGAGTCAAGGGCAAGGGCAGTTGCCAGAAAATCAGGCCTTGAAGAAGCAAGGACAGCCATTGACGGAGCAATGGAAATTCTGGCAGAAAAGTTCGGCGAAAATCCTCAGACAAGGCAAATGGTGCGTGATTTGGCCGAAAGACGCGGGAAAATCGTGGCCGTCAGGAAGAAAAATGCAGAAGATGCACAGGAAGTCTATAAAAACTACTATGAATTCGAGGCACCTGCCGGAAAGCTCACGTCATATCAAGTGCTTGCGCTTGACCGCGGGGAAAAGCAGGGCGTTTTGCGGATTAAGCTCGAACTTGAAGATGAACGCATCCTGAATCAGATGCATCGCCATTATGCCGGAAATCATGAGGAAGATTCAGCAGAATATGTCAAAAAGGCCTGCGACGATGCATATAAACGCTTCATCAAGCCGGCAATTGAACGCGAATTGCGTAACAATCTGACTGCGAAGGCGGATGTGAAGGCAATCGAAGTCTTCGGGGACAACCTTTACCATCTGCTGATGCAGGCACCGCTTAAAGGCCGGGTCGTATTGGGACTTGACCCGGCTTATCGGACCGGATGCAAACTGGCAGTCGTCGATGAAACGGGCAAGTTCCTGGACAAGGCGGTCATTTACCCGCACGAAAAGTACAAGGGCGAACATGTTGATCAAAAGCGGGTCGCAGATGCGAAGAAGACGCTCAGGACTTTGATCCGGAAGTACGGCGTCAGGACGATTGCCATCGGAAACGGGACGGCAAGTCGTGAATCAGAAAGCTTCGTTGCGGACGTTTTAAGGGAAATGGACGAAGAAGTCTCCTACGTGATCGTCAACGAGGCCGGTGCTTCGGTTTATTCGGCAAGCGAAACTGCCAGAAGGGAATTCCCGGACTTCAACGTCGAAGAACGTTCTGCAGTCAGCATTGCCCGCCGCTTGCAGGATCCGTTGGCTGAACTGATCAAAATTGATCCGAAGGCAATCGGCGTCGGTCAATATCAGCATGATCTGCCTGAAAGAGATCTTGATGAGAGGCTCAGGTTCGTAATCGAAACGGGCGTCAACAAGGTCGGAGTAAATCTGAATACCGCAAGTCCGCAGCTGCTGGAGCATATTTCCGGACTGAATGCGACGACTGCTCAGAATATCGTGGATTACCGCTCGGAAATCGGACGATTTGAAAAAAGGTCGCAGTTAAAGAAGGTCAAGCGCTTAGGCGACAAGGCGTTTGAACAGGCTGCCGGCTTTTTGCGCATTCCAAACGGCAGCGAACCGCTCGATAATACGGACATCCACCCTGAAAGCTATAATCTGACGCGCCGGTTATTGAAGGAGCTCGGGATGAAAAATGCAGAGCTGTCGACAAAGGACGGCTTGGAAAAGCTCAGTCGCCTTGATCCGAATGATTTTGCAAAGGAAACTGGTGCAGGCGTTCAAACCATTGAAGACATTGTTGAAAGTCTGAAGAAACCCGGCCGCGATCTGCGCGATTCGATGCAAAAGCCGCTGCTGCGATCAGACGTTTTGCACCTTGAGGATTTGAAGGAAGGAATGAAGCTTCAGGGAACGGTGCGCAACGTTGTGGATTTCGGAGCATTTGTGGATATCGGGGTCAAGCAGGACGGTCTCGTCCACATTTCCAAACTGAAGAAGGGCTTTGTCAAAAAACCTGCCGATGTCGTTTCCGTGGGTGATATCGTGGACGTGTGGATTGACGGCGTGGATGAAAAGCGCGGCCGCATTCAATTGACGATGGTGGATCCAAAGTATGAATGATCAGGAGCTGCAAAGGCTGGTTGAAAGGATTTCCCTGGAAGACTTCGGGCGCAGATTCAGGCACCGTGCCTCCTTTAACGGGCGCTTGAGAACGACTGGCGGCAGATATCGCTTGAGCGACCATGATATTGAGATTAATCCCAAAATGCTGACGGAACATGGTTCGTCCGTGCTGATCGGCATCATTAAGCATGAGCTGTGTCACTATCATCTGCATCTGGAAGGAAGAGGATACAGGCATAAGGATTCGGAATTCAAGGCTTTATTGAAAAAAGTCAACGGCTTGCGTTACGCACCGGAATTAAAATCTGCCAGGACGGGGGTTGAGAGATATTATGTTTACAAATGCGAAGGATGCGGGGTGCTTTATCAACGCAAACGTCGCGTCAATACCGCGCGCTATGTCTGTTCAAAGTGCCATGGAAATATTGAATTGGTCGAGATTCATGAGTATCGATAATTTTTTTTGAAAAGGACTTGCGTCTGCTGAAAATGACTGTTATAATTAATAACGTTGTCGCGGGTATGGCGGAATTGGCAGACGCGTCAGACTAAGGATCTGGTGGGCGTTGAGCCCGTGATGGTTCGAATCCATTTACCCGCATGACTAAGGTTGCAGGACTGATGAGAAATCGGTTCTGCAATTTTTTTATCTGTGATAATTTTTTTGAATTAAGGGTTGCATAGTTGTAATTAACTTGATATAATTAATGATGTTGTCGCGGGTATGGCGGAATTGGCAGACGCGTCAGACTAAGGATCTGGTGGGCGTTGAGCCCGTGATGGTTCGAATCCATTTACCCGCATAACGCAAGCTGCAGTGCTGAGAAATCGGTCTGCAGCTTTTTTTAATGCGTTCGGTGTTTTGAATGATCAAAGTATTCCGCATTAACGAAAAAATTGGTAAGATATACCTTGGAAAGATTCGAAAGGATACGAAACATATGTCTGTTAAAATTAGTGCGAGCGCAGGCTACCTGCCGCCCAGAATTGTTACGAATGATGAACTGGCATCAATTATGGAAACCTCTGATGAATGGATCAGAAGCCACACCGGTATTGAAATGCGTCATTTTGCGATTGGAGAAAACACGTCCGACATGGCCGCGAAAGTGGCAGTCAGTCTGATGGAAAAAGCCGGCGTCAGTCCTGAGGAAATCGATCTGATTATCGTTTCGACGATTTCTCCGGATTCAATTACGCCGTCAACGGCGGCCCTGGTTCAGGGAAAAACTGGTTGTGTCAATGCATTTGCATACGACATTTCCGCTGCTTGTGCCGGTTTTGTCTTTGCGTTGTCCACTGCAGAAAAGTTCATTCGCTGCGGTCAGTACGAAAAGGCAATCGTCATCAGCGCAGAAACGAATTCCAAGATGATGGACTTCAGGGACCGGACGTCTGCCGTCTTTTTCGGCGACGGAGCAGCGGGAGTCCTGCTGGAATCAAGCCGGGATCCTGAGGATGAAAGCTTTATCGCAGAAGAACTGCATGCCAGGGGAAACGGGGAAGTCATTCACAGCGGACGCATCGAACCGATTCAGGAAATTTCTGCTGAAAATTACCCGCAGATGGATGCCTTTTACCAGGACGGACGTTCAGTGTATAATTTTGTGACCGACGAAATTACCGTCCACATGCGCGAGTTTCTGGAAAAGGAAGGCCTGAAGCCGGAAGACCTCGATCTGGTGATCACGCATCAGGCCAATCTGCGCTTGATTGAAAATATCGCCAGGGCATTGAATCTGCCGCTTGAAAAATTCCAGATTAACGTTCAGACGGCCGGAAACACTTCATCGGTCGGAATCCCGTTGGCCTTGTCGGAGGCTCTTGCTCAGGGCAAGAGACCGAAGCGCTGCCTGTTGACGGGCTTCGGTGCCGGTCTGGCCTATGGCAGCCTGTTGATTGGATTTTAGTTTTTGGCCCCTTGTCCTCTGGCAAGCGGGCTTTTTACGTTAAAAAAAGCCGAGAAGCGAATTCTCGACTTTATCTTCATCATGAGCTTATTATTGTCCCATTGCCTTGGCGCCTGCGATGGCCTGTTCGGCAATGCCGGTATCGTCGGCAAACGTTTCGGTCGATTCTTCCATTCCGAGTTCTTCGCGAATGTTTTTTGAAACGCGCGATCGTTCCGTTGACGTCGCAACCTGCCATGAGGTTGAATCATACCATCCGTTTTCTCCCTGCAGACAATCGGATTTGATGTTTGAAGCGGCCTTCTTGTAATTTGTTTCGATGGCCCACATGTCATCGTAGCTGAGGTCGGTCTGCATGTTGTCCTTGACTGCCTTCAGGATGTCGTCAAATTTTGAAACGCTTGAAAAATTAAGAGCCTTCCTGGCGATGGCCTGAATGACCTGGCGCTGACGTTTCTGGCGGCCGTAATCTCCAAGCGGATCGTCGTGGCGCATGCGGGCATAGGAAAGCGCTGCCTTGCCGTCTAGCGTCGTCTTCTTTCCCTGAACCACGTCTGCATCTTCATATTGGAACGTCAATGTCGGAGTGACGGTAATTCCGCCGATTGCATCAACGACTTGTCTTAATCCGCCCATGTTGAGCAGCACATAATAGTCGACTGGAACGTCGAGCAGCTTTTGAATCGATTTGATGGCTGTCGGAACGCCGCCGACAGAATATGCGGCATTGATCTTGTCGTACGGATCCCGGCAGTTTGGAATTTTGAGCAGAGTATCGCGCGGGATGCTCGTCAAAGTCGTCCGCTGCGTCGTCGGATTGACGGTGGCGATGATCAGCGTATCTGTTCTCCCCGTATCGCTTCTTCCAAGGTCTCCGGTATCCGTCCCGAGCAGCAGAATCGAAATCGGCTTCTTTTCCTTCAAGACCTTTGAAACGTTGCGCGCCTTCTTGACTTTGACCTTCTTGTATGTTGTAGTAATCGTCTCCTCGGCTGTATGTAGCATGCTGTAGAGATAAGCACCGCAGCCGTAGAACCCTCCAAGCAGGGCAACCAGCAGAAAGCCGCAGACCCATTTTCTGATTTTGGCTTTACCCGGTGAGTCAACGGAGCGTTTAGTATGATCTGACATTTCAAATCCCCTTTGAATGAAATATTGAATAGTATCATTATACACATCTTAACGGTTTCGTGATAGACAAGAGGGAAAATTTAACGGATTCTAAAAGGTCTTGAAATATTTTCGCAATAAAAGCGCTTTAACGGGAAGCAGATAGTGCATTTGCCGACGTTAAATGCTATAATTTTGAAAAAGATTAAAAAACAATGAAAAAGAAGGTAGATTATGCAAGTCTTTATGGAAAGTCTGTCGGGCGTTCTCGTTATTTTGGGGATGATTCTCGTCGGATATTGTCTGACCGAACACGGGTGGTTCAAGGGAGACGCGGACAAGCTGATTGCCAGGCTTGTCACGCAGGTCTCGCTGCCGTGCTACATGCTCAGCACGATTACCGGGAAGTTCAAGGCGCATGAGCTTTTGAGCATGCTGCCGGATCTCCGGTTTCCGGTGCTTTCGATGATGATCTTAATGGCAGTTGCGTTTGCGCTGGTAAGAATCTTCAACATCAAAAAGGGCCGCCAGGGACTGTTTACGTCAATGTTCTTCAACTCCAACACGATTTTTGTCGGACTTCCGATTAACCAGGCACTGTTTGGCGACCGCAGCATCCCCTACGTTTTGATTTACTACATGGCCAATACGACGATCTTCTGGACGCTCGGAACGTTTTTCATCCAGCGTGACGGGGAGGGCGACGCAAAGTTCAATCTGAAGAAGACCCTTGGCAAGGTTTTTTCTCCTCCACTGCTCGGATTCATGCTGGGAATCGTGCTGGTGCTTCTGGACGTGAGACTGCCGACGTTTATAAATCGTGACCTGGTGTATCTCGGCAACCTGACGATTCCGCTGTCGATGCTGTTCATCGGGATTTCAGTGTCTCATGCCGGCCTTGCGCAGATGTCCTTGAAGAAGGACAACCTGCTGATTTTATTCGGACGTTTCATTTGCGCGCCGCTTTTGATGACGGTTCTGGTGATTCACGCACCGATGCCGACCTTGATGAAGCACGTCTTCATCCTGCAGTCGGCGATGCCGGTGATGACGAACGCTCCCGTTGTTGCGAACCTGTATGGCGCAGATTCGTCCTATGCAGCCGTTATGGTAACGGAAACGACGCTGATGTCCCTGATTGTCGTTCCGATTCTGATGGTCATCATGCAGTCGCTTTAGATTAGAAAGAATGCAGTGCAGAATATTTCAAAACGTTGAAATATTCTGCTTTTTGTTTTTTTAAATGAGATTCTGAGTGAAAAATAAGCGACTGGAATCATAGCAAATGCTTGAAAACGCTTTAAATTAGAAAAAATAATTTGTAACAAAAGAGAAATATTACAGATTGTAATGTCAAAAACGAGGCGGGAACACTTTTATAGCCGATAAAATGGCGTTTATACGGGGGGGTAACAAAAATTTGGAGCTTCGTGAAATGTTTTTGTAACATTAGAGGCTTTTTTGAACGATTTTGTAAATTTACTGTAATTGAGTTGAGTGTTGTTAAATGGTAACATAGCTATTGTAGTCAAAACGGACGGAAGATATTCCGGAGTTCCAGTTATGAAAATAAAAGTTGTTACAGGAAGGTAGTCGCTAATGAAGAATTCGAAGTTATTCAAATTGACATTGACAGCAGCAGCGGCGCTGACATTTGCCAGCTATGCCCAGTCTTCTGCCAAGGCAGACACGCAGGCTGATATCGATGCAGTCACACAGAAGATCAAGGATACGGAACAGGCGGTCAAGGACGGTCAGGTCAAGCTTTCCAAGCTTGAAGACCTTCAGTTCCAGAAGAGCAATGAGATTCTCAAGCTGCAAAAGAACATCAAGGCCCGCAAGGCACAGCTTGCACGTCAGGCACGTGCAGCCCAGATCAACAATGCCGGTTCGATGATTGACTTCGTTACAAGCGCCGACAGCCTGTCGGATGCGGTTAACCGCACATTCACGGTTGCAACGCTTGTCCGTGCCAACAATCAGGCCGTGGCACAGCAGAAGGCTGACAAGGAGAAGGTTGCCGCTGACAAGGCTGTCGTCGACAAGGCCGCTTCAAGCCAGAAGGAAACAAACAAGAAGCTGAACAATGACATTGCCCAGCTTGCCGTTCAGAAGACGCAGCTTGAGGTCAAGAAGGCAAAGGAAGACGCAGCAAAGAAGGCAGCTGAGGAAGCAGCAAAGAAGGCTCAGGAAGCTGCTGACAGAGTTGCCAAGGCCAAGAACGAGCGTGAAACGCAGAATGCCCTGAATGATGCCAACAAGGCCGTTGCAGCTGTGACAAAGACTGACAACGACACGAAGGCTGACGACAATACGAAGACAACCCAGGCACAGGTTCAGCAGACAAGTACCACAAGTACTACAAGCAATTCGGAGAATTCAAGCAGCAGTACTGTCAGCGCTGCTCCGGCTGCCAAGTACGGCAGTGTTGTGGGTTACGCAACTTCATTCTGCGGTGTTCCTTATAAGTGGGGCGGGGCATCTCCTTCCGGATTCGACTGCTCCGGTCTTGTAATGTATGTGTATGCTGCATTCGGCAAGAGTCTGCCTCATTCCTCATACTCTCAGCAGGCAATGTGCACGCAGATTTCCGAAAGCCAGCTTCAGCCTGGTGACTTGGTATTCTTCAACGGTGGCAGCCATGTCGGCATCTATGTCGGCGGCGGCAGCTTCGTGCATGCTCCGCAGACAGGCGATGTGGTCAAGGTTACGTCACTCAAGTACATGCGTCCTTCATTCTGCGGTCGCTTGAACTAAATCCTGACAATTACGACTTAAACTGGAATTCTATGAATATGCAATATGAAGAGAAACATGGAAAATTCATGTTTCTCTTTTTTTATGAAAAATGAGAATAATATAAGTTATTCCTTAAAATTAGGGAAAACAGGACGATATGTACATGGTAAAGAGGTTTGCGGAGCAAATAGTTAAAGATAACATTTGGAGGCAGGCCTATGAAAGCATTAACATTTGACAGTAGCGAAGCAGTCCTTGACTATGCCCGGCAGCATAATGACGAACTTCTCGTTTTGTTCAGCACGCATACGGAAATCGAGCTGTTCGAGACAATGATTCCCGATAACATGATTATTGCAACATCATTTGCACAGACGTACGGAAATGTGAAAAAAGAGCACGGGTTCACGGGATTCAGTGAGAAGAAGGACATCTGCGAGGTGGTTCCGATTGCCGAACCGCCGATACTGTCAAGAAATGATCTCAGGAAAGCCTATGACAGAGTTAAGGACAACCCGAATGCGTTCATGTATCTGATTGCCGACGGGCTCTCCGGGCAGGAGGACATGATCATGACCAGTCTCTATTTCATGGATCACAACTTCAAGATGATCGGCGGCTCCGCAGGTGACACCAGTTATGACTCAACTCTTATCTACTACGGCAGACAGCGCGTCAAGCACATTGCAGTCTTCATTGACTGCAGGAGGCATACGGAAGTCATCAAGGAAAACATCTATGTGCCCACTGGAAAGAAACTGCTTGTGACCAAGGCTGACCCGATCAAAAGAATTGTCTATACCTTCAATAACCGGCCGGCCGATGAAGAATATGCCCGTGTCCTTGGCATTCCGTTGTATGATCTGCGCAATGAATTCATCTCTCATCCGCTTGGACAGAAGACTGACGGTGAGCTTTTCATCAATTCGCCGCAGAGGATTCAGCATGATCATTCAATCAAGTTTTATTCGGAAATCATTCCGAACAAGTTTGTTGATGTGCTCGAACTGGGCGACATGGATGTCATCATGGAACAGACAAGGAAGAAGATGGGAATGAAACCGTCAGTGCTGCTTTCAATCAACTGCATTTTGAGAGATCAGTATTTTACGAAAAACGGAAAGTGGCAACAGGTGTTCACCTCACTTGAAAGAATGAATTCAAGTCAGTCAGGCTACATCAGCGCCGGTGAGCAGTATGAATTTCAACACTGCAACCAGACGATGGTGCTGCTTGGGATTGAATAGGAAAGGGAAGGAATTGTAAGATGAAGTGGTTCAAAAAGAACAGTGAAGTTGTTGAAGAACAGGAGCATAATGTACCGGAGGTAAATTTGCACGAAGACATCACGGCAACGGAATACTACTCGACGATTTATGATCTGACAGATCATACGAAAAGGCAGTTCCGGAATCTGATGAATCTTGAAAGCGAATCGACGCGGAGCCTGGATCAGCTTTTGAGTGTCAACAGGGAAACAACCGACAGCATTCAAGAAGCCGCTGATTCCTCAAGAAAACTTGAGCAAAGCAACAGCGAACTTGAAGAAAAGATTGCCGCCGTTGCCGCCGAGATGCAGACTTCAAGCGATGCAATTGACGGTTCAAGGGATCACTTTTCCGCAATGAATGACATTGTGAAGGACCTTGACGGTTTCATCGGAAACATTACAAGTGAGATGACAACGCTGCGAAAGGAATTCGACAATATCTCGACAAAGGCGCAAAGCATTGACGACATCGCTGAAAGCACCACCATTCTGGCACTTAATGCATCAATCGAAGCCAATCGTGCTGGTGAAGCCGGAAAGGGTTTTTCGGTTGTTGCAAGTGAGACGAGCAACCTTGCCCAGAGCACCAAGGGATTTTCACGCGATATTCTGTCGTCGATGAATGAACTCAAAAATGTTGTCATGCAGCTGCAAAAGCAGGTTGAATATGTAACCAAGGTGATTGAGAGAACAAACGCGACTGTTGGCGAGGTCACGGACGGCTTTGAGACAATCAGGAAATCGGATGAAAACGTCAGCGCCCATCTTGACGACGTTCTGGCACTGCAAAAGGAGAACGTGGGGCACATTAACAGGATGAGCGATACGATGGAGGATGTCGTTACGAAGTCAGAAGAAGACAGCGAAAGAATCAAGACCCTCGTTGACGGCGTTGACAGCCGTTCGGCAAGCTACAAGGACATTGCAAACGACCTTGAGCAGATGAACATGCTGGCGGAAAAGGTGAAGAAGCAGGCTTGAAGACAGAAGAAACCGAGGGGGCATGCCGGCTTTTTCCGGTAATTGACAGGCGGTTGAATGAAACAGTGGGATTTTTCATTTTTCAGATGGAAGTTCCCGCTGTTTTTGTCTTAGTGCATATGTGCCGGAAATGTCAGTCAATTGCGGTTGATTCACGGCATACGGCTGTTTTCACTGTATTTCCCGGATAATCGTGATGTATGATATACTGTAAGTATCATTAAGAGACGGAAGGTAACGGCATGGTAAAGTTGGTTTTAATCAGACACGGGCAAAGCATTGCCAACAGGGAGGACGTTTATACGGGATGGTCCGACTCTCCGCTGACGAAAAGGGGAATCAGTCAGGCGCATCATGCCGGCAGGCTGCTGCGTCATGAAAAAATCAACTTTTCAGACGTGCATACTTCCGTTTTGGTCCGCGCAATCAAGACTGCAAACATCGTATTGGATGAAATCGGGCAGAGCTATCTGCCGATTCATAAGACGTGGCGCTTGAACGAGCGACATTACGGGGCATTGCGTGGCTTGAACAAAAACAGAACGCGCGAAATATACGGTGAAGAACAGGTTGCGTTGTGGCGCCGTTCATTTTATACGGTGCCGCCGCTGTTGGAAAAAATTGATCATGACAGGCGATACGACTGTTTTCCTGATGTCGTCGTGCCGCGCGGTGAAAGTCTGAAGATGGCTTATGACAGAATCGTGCCGTACTGGACGGACGAGATTGCACCGAAATTGCTTGACGGAGAAAATCAGCTTGTCGTGGCTCACGGGAGCACCCTGCGCGCGATGATCAAGTTCATTGAGCATATCAGCGATCAGGGAATCGATGGGGTTGAGGTCGCAAATGGAACGCCGATAATTTATGAGCTCGACCATCGACTGAGAATCATCGAAAAGAAAATTTTATAGCAAAAAAACAGGATTGGATGTAAAAATCCAATCCTGTTTTGCGTCTTTAAACGTATGACGCTTATTTTGCCAAGGAACCCATCGGATCCCAAGGTGCCAAGACTTTTGGCTCTTCCTTCAGGATTTTCTGAAGTTCTTCCGACAGGAACTTCTTGTTGACGACGACTTGGTAGCAGTATTCCTCCATCCAGTTGTCGCTCATAACAAAGAAACCTTTCGTTCCGACTTGGTCGCCCCATGAATTCTCGACTTTCCACTTGTTCGGCTTGCCGTCGACCAGGTTGACGCCGGTCAGAACCATTGCGTGTGTCATCAAGCTTTCGCAGTAGTCAAGGCGTTCTGCCTTGGACATTGAGAAGTCAACATCGAACAATTCGTCATTGTGGTAAAGTTCGGTATCCATGATGCCTTTCTTGCGATCGGATGACTGGCCAACGTCTGAGCCAAACCAGACGCTTTCACCTGCTTCAAGCTGCTTGATCGCAATTTTGCGGAACGTGTCCATGTCGACGTTCAAGTGACGAACTTCGCGTCCGCCGACGACGTTGCCGAGCATTTCAATCGTGTACATGTGGTTGTAAGGCTTGTCTTCTGTCGGAGCATTGATGACAGAAACATAGTCTTCTGTGTTCCAGCCAACGTACTTCTTGAAGAATTCCTGAGGTGTCAGGTCACGGTCGACATGATAGTTCTTGTCCTTGTCGCGGTATTCGAAGTCGAACTTTGCAGGCGGTTCGCCGAAGCTGTAGGCACACATGCGGTAAACTTCGGAGAGCATCTTCTGCTTTCTTGCTTCAAGTTCATCTTCTGAGGCGCTGGCATTGACGAGTTCGCGCAATTCAACGGCATCCTTGCGAAGCTTCAGATTCAATGCCGAGTTGAATTCACGGGATGCGGATGAGCTGAATGTTTCCGGCATGACTGACTTTGGAACGACGCCATACTTGTCAATGATGGCCATGAACATGTCCCACTGGCCGCCGTCCTGTTGAGGTGTCTGCATGAGCCAGGCAACCTTGCGGTCCGATGTCGGCAGTGAGGCCGTCTTAATGACGTTTTCATAGAAATAATTTGATTTTTCAAGCTTATCCCAGAAGAAAGTATAGTTTTGTGAAAGCTCAAAATCATCTGCAACGCCGAATTTGTTCTTCATGTCATGACGCATCGTGTTCAATGCGGCAAACATCCAGCAACGTCCGGATTGCTTTTGATTGGCAACCTTTCCCGTATCCAAGTCAATTGAAAAAACGGGATCCATGTTGATTTCTGAACGATAGTCGGCGCTTGTTGCCAAGATGCCGTTCTTTGTTACGGCGCGTTCTGCAACGTTGTGATTTGCCTTTGCGTCAAGTTCTTCCTGGAACTTCTTTAATTGGTCTGCACTAATGTCTTTAGCCAAGACGTTCACCTTCCTTTAACAAACTATTAATAATTTTATAGCATTTATCAGACTAAGTAAATAAGCTGGCCTGGAAAAATGTTACTTTGCCTCGAGAACTTCAGGTCCGTTTTGACGACCGATGATTACCGTATCGACCATATCAAGGAAAAGACCATGTTCAACGACGCCGACCTGGTGAATCAGATATTCTGCAAGCTCATGCGGCTTGTCGATTTGTCCGAGATGAAGATCGATGATATAGTTGTCCGAGTCCGTCAAAAGCAACCCGCCCTTGTCGTCTTTTCTGAATGCAGGGTTCAACCCCTTTTTCTCGAAACGTTCAAATATTTTCTGGCTGCCGTACGGAATGACTTCGACCGGAAGCGGGAAGCGTCCCAGCTTATCGACCATCTTGCTTTCATCAACGATCCACATCACCTTGTCTGAGTTCGTGGCAACGATTTTTTCGTAAAGCAAAGCGGCACCGCCGCCCTTGATTCCCTGGAAATCGCTGGAAATTTCATCGGCTCCGTCAATCGTAATGTCGATATGATCAACGGTGTCGACCGATTTGAGCGGAATTCCGAGACTTTCGGCCTGCCTGGCAGTTCTGATTGAAGTCGTGACTCCTGTGATTTTAAGATTTTCATCTTTGACGCGCCGGCCGAGTTCTTCAACCATGTAGTAGACGGTTGAACCGGTGCCAAGACCTACAGTCATGCCGTCCTTGATCCATTCGACCGATTTTTTGCCGACAAGGCTTTTAAGTTCGTTTTGATCCATTTTTCTCCTCCTGGACTATCGTTTAAATAAAAGGTTCTCAACCTCAGGGTGCTTTGCGAAATATTTTTGAGTATAAGAGCAGAGCGGAAGAACAGTTTTGTTTTCCTGCTTGACGTTTTGCAGGAATTCGATCGTGATCTTTTTGGCAAGTCCTTGACCGCGTGCCTTTTCATCAACCCAAGTGCGCTCAACGACGTAGGTTTTATTGTCGTTGATCATTTTAAAACCGATGCTGGCAAGCGTTTGATTATCATCATTAAGATATGCGAACTCATTTTCGCTCCATTTGAAGCTCATGAAAATACCCCCTAAAAATTATTTCTGATTAAATTATAACATTAAACAATGAATTAATTTGTTGAACTACCCCAAC
>NZ_DAIUCE010000032.1:0-19207 GCF_036846325.1 Ligilactobacillus sp.
ACTTGGTGGAGATTTCGCGCCTCGCCCACCAAACCTGGTGGAGATTTCGTGCCTCACCCACCAAACCTGGTGGAAAATCTGCGCCTCGCCCACCAAACTTGGTGGAAATTCTGCATTTCACCCTCCAAGCCTGGTAGAAAATAACATTATAACAGCAAAACAAAGCCCGGACGATCCTTAGTTGCGCATCATCCGAGCTTTGTTTCTTCCAAGAATTATTCATTATTATCCACAGAACCCGCATCATGTGGATAATGCCTTCTCAAAAATTCTTCCACAGGCGATATGTTGACATTCTGTGTATTTCCGATATGGGCGACGTTGCTCTTCAAGGACGTTTTTATTATGAAAAACTTAAGTTTCAGTTTAGATAAAATTCACCTTGAATTGATACAATCAGATGATTATAAACTGGAGGAATTTAAATGATCAGACAAGGACTGAATGGTTTTATGATGGCTCTTGCCGACAGCGTTCCCGGTGTTTCGGGCGGGACGGTTGCATTTATCATGGGATTTTATGATAATTTCATCGGGGCGGTCGATGACCTGCTGCGAGGAAATCGCGTCCGGAAAAAGGCGGCCGCAAAATATCTGGCAAAGCTTGGAATCGGCTGGGCGGCTGGCATGGTGCTGGCGGTGCTTGCATTATCGTCTCTTTTTGAGCATCACATCTACAAGGTGAGCTCATTGTTCATCGGATTCATTGCCGGTGCGATTCCGCTGATTGTCACTGAAGAAAAGAAACATTTCAAAAGGGGAGCTTGCGGAATCATGTTTCTTCTGGCAGGCATGCTGCTGGTGGTCACAATCGGACTGATCAACGGCGGTTCTTCGTCTTCAGTCCTGAACCTTGGAGAATTCAGTGTGCCGACTGCCATCAAGTTGTTCTTGATTGGTGCTCTGGCTGTTTCCGCGATGTTTCTGCCAGGAGTTTCCGGTTCGACGATGCTGCTGATTTTTGGAGCATACATCCCCGTCATTTCTGCAATCAAGAGCATCATTACGCTGAATTTTCAGGTTTTGCCAAGCTTGTTGTGCTTTGCAGCAGGAATACTGTTTGGTGCGGCAACGGTCGTCAAGGCCATCAGGATCTGCCTGAAGCGTTATCGCTCGCAGACACTTCATTTTATCATCGGCATGATGCTCGGATCGTTTTATGCGATTGTCATGGGACCGACAACGCTGTCCGTTCCGCTCGATCCGCTGCGCCTTGAAAGCTTCAGCATTGTCTTCTGTTTGATGGGACTGGCGCTTGTGCTTGGTCTGCAAAGACTTAAAAGCAGACTTCAGTGAATTCGTCTGCGCCATTCGGTCGGTGAGAAGCCGGTTGATTTCTTAAAGGCCTTTTCGAAAGTGAAGTAATCGCCAAAACCGATTTTCTGTGCAATTTCACTGACCGAATCAGAGGTCTCGTCCAGCATTTGTCTGGCCTTGTCGATTTTCATGATGAGGATAAACTGTTTTGGGGTTTTACCGTATCGTTCCTTGAAGCGGGTGAACAGCCTGCTGCGGCTGATTCCGAATTGACTGGCCAGTTCGTTTATCTTTAACGGCGAATGATAGTTTTTGCAGATATGAGCATAGACTTGTTCGACAATGTCCTGATTGCTGTTCAGAATGATGATTTTGTCGTTTGAAAATTCCTTTTCCAAAGCTTCAAGCAGCGAATAAGTTTTTTTCTTATACCAGAAATCTGAAATTTCATGGTTACGCTCTGTTGTCTTGCAGATCTCCTTGATCAGCAAGACGGCAGGGCTTTTTTCTTCAAATTCCAGAACGTCCTGATCGTTGAGCCTGGTTCGTTTCAGGAATTCTTCCAGATCAGACCCCTTCAGACCAACCCACCATGTTTTCCAGGGATCGTTTCTGTTTCCCGAGTACGTGACGACTTGTCCCTGTTTCAGAATGTAACCGTTATGGCCGTTTGATGAATATGTCCGGTCATTGATTCTGATGATTCCGTGTCCTTTTTCGATATAGTGCAGGACGAATTTTTCCGTTACGACGTAACTGTAGGTTTGATTGGGCAAGAACTGCTGGATACCGCATTCTGACAGCGTGATGTTGTCAGGCGATATATCAAAATGTTTCCAGATTTCCTTCATTTTGGCATCCTTTGTACTTTTTGACATGTTTTTAGCATAGTATACCATAGAATTGAGCTGCAGTCTTGATAAAATCAGTATTGTAGAAAACGTTTTCTCACAGTGATATTCCAACAAAATGTTGAAGGAAGGTAAGAAAACATGAATAAGTTCATTAACGAAAAACTGATTCCTGTCGCAATGAAATTTTCTGCCAACAGAGTTCTGATTGCCGTCAGAGACGGATTGTCATACACGATGATTTTAGCAATTGTAGGGTCGATTTTCATGTTGATTGCGAGTCTGCCGATTCCGGGCTGGCCTGAATGGCTGGACAAGATCGGCATCAGTCAGTATCTATGGCAGGGGGTTGACGGAACTTTCAATTTGCTTGGACTTCTGGCAAGTTTTACCGTTGCATACAGTTATGCCAGGCAGTGCAGACAGGAGGGCATCGGCGTCGGCATTCTTTCATTCTGCTCGTTTCTGATCGTTACGCCTTTGATCAAGACAAAGACCTCATCCGGAATCGATATGGCGTATATGGGTGCCAAGGGGATGTTTACGGCGGTCGTGATTGCACTTGTCTCAGTCAGGATTTATAAATTCTTCATTGACAGAAATATCAGGATCAAAATGCCGGACAGCGTTCCGCCTGCTGTTTCAAGCTCATTTGTCGCACTGATTCCAGGAGTGGTCATCTGTACTTTCTGGCTTTTGGTTTATGCGCTGCTTGACACATTCCGCCTGCCGAATCTGCACAACGTGATCGGTACGATTCTTGGCGGACCGATTGGCTTTCTCGGCGGCTCTGTATTCGGCACGGCAATTATCGTTGCCTTGAACAGCCTTTTCTGGTTCGTCGGAATCAATGGCGGCAACATCATCAATCAGATCATGCAGCCGATCTGGCTTGGAAATCTGCAGGCAAACATGGAAGCATACAAGCAGGGTAAGGCATTGAAGTATATTTTCACGCAGCCGTTCATGGACAATTACGTTTATATTGGAGGCGGCGGTGCGACATTGGGACTTGTGATTGCGATTGCGCTGATTGCCAGAAGGAAAAAGGCCAGTCAACGAACCCGGGCGCTTGCTCCGCTGACGCTTGTTCCAGGACTTTTCAACATTAACGAACCGGCGATGTTCGGGATTCCGATCGTCCTGAACGTGCTGCTTCTGATACCGTTTGTTGCAGTTCCCGTGCTTAATCTGGCGATTGCATATTTTGCAACATATACGGGAATCGTTCCATACACCAGGGCAACCGCAACCTGGACGATGCCGCCTGTGATTTCAGGCTTTTTGACAACGGGCAGCATTCGGGCTTCAATCCTGCAGATAATTCTGATTGCGATGGATATTCTGATTTACATGATGTTCTATCTTGCAGTTGAAAAGCAGTTCTTAAACGATGAAAGCAAGGAGGTATGAAGCATATGAAGAGACTGATCAGTGCCGATGCATCGGAAATTTTGAAAATGAGTTCAGGAGAACTTAAGCAGAGCATCAGGGCATCGGACGGCAGAACCGTTCTTTCGGAAAATTTTGCCCCGCGGCAATCATGGGTCGGCGGGATTACAAATGCAGAGATTGCATCTTCATTTGGTGCCGATCTGATACTGTTGAATGGTATTGACGTACTGAATCCCGAAATTGCGGGACTGCCTGATGGAGAAAAGGACGAAAATCCTTTTGAAATGTTGAGAAAATTGTGCGGCCGTCCCGTCGGGGTCAATTTGGAACCGGTTGATGCTTCGGCTGACATGATGGAAGAAAGATGCGAGATTGAAGTCGGAAGAACCGCAACTGAAGCGACGCTTGAAAAAATCAATGAATCGGGAATTGATTTTGTCTGTCTGACGGGAAATCCCGGGACGGGCGTTACGAATGAAGCGATTATCGAAAGTGTCGGCAGGGCCAGACACAGTTTCGGCGGATTGATCTTTGCCGGAAAAATGCACAGCGCGGGCGTTTCAGAACCTGTAGTCAATCTTGATTTCGTAAGAAAATTGATTGAGGCAGGAGCCGATGCGGTATTGATTCCGTCAGTCGGAACTGTTCCGGGAATCACGCTTGAAATGGCTCATGATGCGGTTGAGCTTTGTCATCGGCACGATGTTCTGGCAATGAGCGCAATCGGTACGAGTCAGGAAGGTTCAGGCGTTGAAACAATCAGGTGGATGGCGCTTCAGAACAAGATTGCGGGCGTCGACATTCAGCATATCGGAGATGCGGGTTACAGCGGAGTCGCTCCAGTCGAAAACATTTTCGAACTCAGCAGGGCAATCAGGGGATTGAGGCATACTGTTTCAAAAATGTCGCGGTCCATTCTCAGATAAAACGGGAATCGAAGCGGTTTGACGCTGAGTTTCGGAGTTGGATTACAAAAAGATTTGAAAAAAATAATAAAAAAGTGTTGAAACGAGAAGATACGTGTGATAATATCATAAACAAGCAAACGTAATGAAGCGGAGTATTAGACGAGGACGCGTATCAAGAGAGCCGTTGGGTGGTGTAAAGCGGACATGCGAAGTCGTTGAACTCGCCGCTAAACGGTGATTCTGAAACCAAGTAGGAATCGACGGGGTTGCCTCCGTTATCGTGGCATAGGTTGTTGGACCGAATGAGAGCACTGTATTTATCACAGTGAAGAAGAGTGGTACCGCGGAAAGCCCATGCTAGCTTAAGGCCTTTCGTCTCTTCTGTCGTAGTAGTCGGACAGAAGAGGCGGAAGGTCTTTTTTGTCACATGATGGTTTGATGGGAAATCTGGAGGTATCATAAAATGGATATACAAGCAGAAAACAAAAGGGAATTTGGAATTCCAAAATCAGCAATGGCAATTTTTTCAGTCGCATCCGTGCTTTTTTCGGCCCATGCCGGCGGCGGATTTGCAACGGGCAATCAGGAAAACACCTACTTTGTCTCGCTTGGATGGTCCGGCATCATCAGTCTTGTTCTGGCCATGTTTCTTTTGACGATGACGATGCGGGAAGCGATGATCATGTACAACAAATTCAACCTTAAATCACATAAGGAGCTGTTTGAAAAACTCTATCATCCTTTTGACAAGCTTGAAATTCTGTTTGAGGTCTTTTTTGACATCATGGTCGTGATGGCCGTTGCCGCAGCCGTTTCAGGTGCTGCCAGCGCATTGCAGCAATACCTGGGCTGGAATTATTACGTCAACATCGTCATTGTAGGTGCCGTTATCTTGTGTCTGACGATTTTCGGAGCCGGTGTCGTGCGCAAGGCAAGTACCTATATGGGAATTGCAATCATGTTCTGCGTTCTGGTCATCTATATCGTCGGCATCAGCAAGGCCGGAAACTTCGGTGACGTGATGTCTGCTTCATTTGCCAGACAGGGCTTTTCGCAAGTTCCGCACGCAATCGGCAATGCCTTCACATACGCAGGCTTCCAGTGCGTAACACTTCCGACGATGCTTGCCTGCGGCGCCATTTTCTCAGGCAACAGGAATCATGCCGAAGCAAAGTCAATGACCGTTTCATTCATCATGAACACGATTGCACTGGGCTTGGCAGTAATCATGCTGATGTGCTGGCAGTCAACATACAGTTCGAGCGAAGCGGGCATGGTCTTGCCGACTTTGACAACCTTGAAATCGATGCACATGGGCTGGATGATGGCAGTTTACGGCATCACGCTGATTCTCTGCCTGACGTCAACCGGCGTCACGACAACGTTTGCATTTGTTTCACGCTTTGAAAACTCCAGGATTTTCAGCAAGGTTGAAAATCCAGTCAAGCGTCGCATGGCAATCGCTGCATTCATCATCATCCTGTCAATGACGATTTCCCTGGTCGGCCTGACGAACATCATCAAATACGGCTATGGCTACTGCGGCTATCTGGCAATCGCAATCGTCGTCATTCCGTTTTTGACGGTCGGCGTCTACAAAAACCGCAGAAAGGCATGATTTTTAATGTATAATGGAGAGGTAAATAAATTCAGGGGGCTTTTCCATGTACCATTATGCATTGTTTGACCTTGACGGAACGCTGACCGATTCTTCCGAGGGAATCATCAATTCCATCATATACGCATTGGACAAGCGCGGGTATGTCATTCCGGAAAGATCCGAGCTTCTGCCGTTCATCGGACCGCCGCTTGCCGAAACGTTTGAGGAGTATCTAAATCTGCCGGAGGGAAAGGGACAGGAGATGGCTGAAGTGTATCACGAGTACTTTTCAGTCAGGGGACTGTACGAAAACCGGGTTTACGACGGTGTTTCAGCAATGCTCTCCTCTTTGAAGGAAGCTGGAGTCAAGGTATGTCTTGCGACATCCAAGCCTGAGAAGTTTGCAGGAAGGATTTTGGAACATTTCAGCCTTGACGGATATTTTGACCATATCGTCGGCGCAACGCTTGACGGTAAGCTGAGCAAAAAGGCGGACATTGTCGGCAGGGTCGTGGATGACATGGGAATCACTGAGAATTCGGGGGCAGTGATGGTCGGCGACCGCGAATATGACATCAACGGCGCAAATGCCAGTCATCTTGATTCCATCGGCGTTCTTTACGGATTCGGGGGACGTGAGGAACTTGAAAACGCCGGTGCGACATGGCTTGCGAAGGATCCGGGTGAAGTTCTGAGATATATTCTGGGTCAGGATGCGAATTGAATGGAAAAGGAATAAAGCAAAGAGGATTTTTCCGGCACGTCTGCCGGGAAAATCCTCTTTTTTTGGAATCTAGTTGAGAGAGCTTTCCCGTAAGATCAGCCTTGTTCCCAGCATGATCATATACGGGATGCGGTCGGGGGAGTCGAGGCGGTCAATCAGAAGGTCGACGGCTCTCCTGCCCATTTCGTTTGATTCGATTCGAATGCTGCTCAATGGCGGATTGGCATATTGTGCCGAGATCGTATCATTGAACGAAATGATGCTGACATCTTCTGGAACGTCAATTTCAGCTTCCTTAAATGCTTTCAGCGCTCCGATGGCCATTGCGTCGTTTGAAATCAGAAGCGCATCCGGAAAATCGTTTCGACTGACCGAGTTCAAGGCCTGACGAATCGCATTGTATCCTGAATCAGGATCGTATGCACCGGTGAAGATTCTTTTTTCGTCATACATTCTGCGGTCCTTCATGCAGCGCTTGAAGTCCTCAAGCCTGAAGTCATGAGGAGGTCCCGAAACGTTCGGAAATTCTCCGGTGAGCATCCCGATGCGCTTGCTTCCGTGTGCAATGAAATGGCTGATGATGCTGTCGACGACTGATGAAAAATCGGAATAGACGCATGAAAAGCCTTCCTTCAGCATGTTCGAATCAACGAAGACAACGGGAATCGAGAGCTTTTTCAGTTTCGAAATCTCATCTTCGGTGTACTGATCTCCGCCAAGGACAAGAACGCCGATGCAGTCTTCGATTCCATTCCATTCGTTGTGGCCATAGTACAGGACTGCGTTGATTTTTTGCTCGCTGAGCTTTTCTTCGATGCCGTCTCTGATTGAATAATAATATGAATCGTTGATTTCCTGAATCTGATTTCCGAAAAAGATGACGGCAACGTTTTTTCCTGAATAATGCCGGCTGTTTCTTTGTTTGTGCTTCGTATAATTGAGGGCTTCCGCAGCTGCAAAGACGCGTTTTCTCGTTTCGTCACTGACGGAAAGCGTCGGATCATAGTTGAGGATGCGCGAAACGGTTGTCTGTGAAACACTGGCTTTTTGTGCGATGTCTTTGATTGTGGCCATTTGTTCTCCTTTCGATAAAAGTTTTACTACTCAATTTTACCACATAATTTTTCGTAAAATACAGTCCTTGAACGCAGAGATGATGTTTTGCCGGGAAAATGCAGCTTCTGACGCATCCGTGGCTGTTGATCAATACAGCAGAACATGAAAAAACAGGACGACTGACTGACCTGTATCTCAAAAACTGGAGAAGACGTCAGATGGTTGTCCTGTTTTTTGATTTGTAATCGTCCCGGTCATCGGGACATTGGATAAGAAAGAGCCTTGTTCATTAAAGGTCTGGTCTGCAATGCCTGAATCTGCAGGAAAGCGCTCAATGACGGCGTTCGTAAATTTTCAAGCGTTACAATGCCTCAATGCTGAATCTGACTTCATATTCATTTTCAGACGGAAGCAGGAATTCGTCATGGACGGGTGCTCCCCAGGAATCATCGCCGCCAACACCCATTTGTGCCGCCAGGATCTTGACCCAGGTAAAATGAGTTTGCGGAAGTTCATAGTGATGTCTGGCAGCATCGAGCTCCATGGTGTTTACCGGCAGAACACTGAATTCGAACGGTTTGTCGACTGCCTTCAGCAAAATGCCGGATCCTTCTTCAGAGTAAATCTTCAATTCTCTCGTGTCCATGTGATTGCCGGTTTCCTGCGGCATCAGATAAGGCGCCTTGTTTTGTTCCGCAGTGCTTTCAAAAATTCCAAGGTGAGCACCGGCAGTCCGGTCGAGATAATTTTCGTCGGGTCCGAGACCATACCACGCAAATCTGTTCATTGCCTTTGGCAGGGCAAATTCCAACCCGAACTCCGGAAGTGGTGCAAGTCCCTCTGCCCCCGGATATTCAGCGCAGACGATGATCTTGCCATTGGCATCAACCGTGTATGAAACGCTGCATTTTACATCTGACGGCAATGCCAGTCGGAACGTATACGTAACGGTGATGCTGTCTTCTTCATGTTTGACGTCAATGTCCTGGTTCCTGGCATATTTTCCGGCAATTTCCCACTGGGATAACTCGAAGTCATAGCCTGCGCCGCGGTCGTTGTCCGTCAGGGCGCGCCAGAAATTGAGCTGAGGAGCACGCTTGATGAGTTCTCTGCCGTTTTTCCGATATGAAACGAGGCTGGCCTTGTCCTTTGACAGAAGAATTGAGAAATCGTCACCGACGACACCGATGTTGAAGTCGCCTTCAACTGCAGTCAGTTTCCCTTGCGAAGGCTTGAGTGACAGATCGGCTGGTTTGGCGACCTCCTGGGCTCTGCAGATTTCAAACCCGGCTTCTGCCCATGGAAGTTTATTCCTGGTCAGGCAGGAAACTTCATAAACGAGTTCGCCTTCTTCTGAAACCTTGCCCCAGTCAGGCTCAAAGGTTTCTTCTTCTCCAGGAGCGACCGCAAGTTCAAGCGACCTGCCTTCCCAGACCTTCCTGCCGTCAGCGAGAATTCTGAGAACGAAGGAGAATTCGTCGGTATTTGTAAACAAATTGTCATTTCTGACTGTCAGTTTCCCGTTCTCAAGTCTGAGCCTGACATTTGAATAAAGGGCCTTGACGGTGCCGGCTTTTGGAGAAGGTGTCCGGTCTGCCAGGACGATGCCGTCGCCGCAGAATTCGTAATCAGTCGGGCGGTCGTCGAAATCGCCGCCGTATGCGAGATATTCCTCGCCGTCCCCAGTTGAGGTCAGGATGCCCTGGTCGATGTAATCCCAGATGAATCCGCCCTGGTATTTCGGATACTTCTCAAGAGCGGTGTAAAGTTGCATTCCGCCGACGGAGTTGCCCATTGCATGCATGTATTCGCATGAAATGTACGGCTTTTCAGGATTGCTCCTGAGATATGCTTCAATTTCGGCAGGCTTGGCGTACATTCTGCTTTCAATGTCCGTAATCCGGTCGAATTCCCTGTTCCAGGTTACGCCTTCATAGTGAACGATTCGGGTCTTGTCATGATCTCTGAAGAAGTCTGCCATTGCTTCGATGTCCGTTCCGGCGTATGATTCGTTCCCGCATGACCAGATGAGAACCGAAGCGTGGTTCTTGTCGCGCTGAAACATGTTGTCAGCACGGAACAGGCAGTTGTCGAGCCATTCTTCCCTGTTTTCCGGAACATTCCATGAAGGATCGCAGGCACCACGCTTCTGCCATGTACCATGGCTTTCGAGGTTCGTTTCGTCGATCAGGTAGATGCCGTATTCGTCGCAGAGTTCGTACCAGCGGCTCTGGTTCGGGTAGTGAGAGGTGCGGACGGCATTGATGTTGTGCCGTTTCATGAATCTGATGTCCCAGAGCATGTCTTCTTCAGTCACGGACCGTCCGTTTCTGCAGTCGAATTCGTGACGGTTGACGCCCTTGAAGAGGATGCGCCTGCCGTTTAAAAGCATCAGTCCGTCTTTGAGTTCGAACTTGCGGAATCCGAGGGAAAGCGGGATGACTTCAAGCAGATTGTCGCCATCGAAGACCTGGATTTCGGCAGAGTAAAGGTTCGGATGTTCGGCGCTCCAGAATCTGACGTTGAGATTTTCCGCGGAAAATGCAGGGCAGGAATCATCAAGGGCAGTTTCCTGCGTCAGAAGAGGCGTTTCGTCTGAATCGTAAACGGTGAGCCTGGCCGTTTTTCCAGACAAGTCATCACCGACGGCATCCAGTTTAACCTCTAATTTGCCCTTGGCATAATCGTCGGTCAGAGTTGCCGTGGCATTGATGTCCCTGATATGGGTGTCCGGGATTGCAAAGAGCTCAACATCGCGGAACAGGCCGGAAAGACGCCAGAAATCCTGGTCTTCGATCCAGTTGGCGGAAGAGAATTTCCACAGTTCAACAGCAAGCTTGTTGTCGCCGTCCTTAAGGAAGTCGGTGACTTCAAACTCGTCCGGCGTGAAGGAGTCTTCGCTGTATCCGACAAAATGACCGTTGAGCCAGACGTAAATCGCCGTTGAGGCGCCCTTGAACGAAATGAAGGTGCGCTTGTTCTTCAAGCCTTCATTAACGGTAAAATGCCTGATATAAGAAGCAACGGCATTATGATTCTGCGGGATGGAATCGGGGCGGAGCAGTTCGCTTCCGTCCCACGGGTATTGCGTATTGACGTATTGCGGCTTCCCGAATCCCTGAAGTTCAAGGTGCCCGGGGACTTTGACTGAATCAAGGCCGCTTTCGTTAAATTCCGGCCGATAGAAGTCCCTGGCCCGCAAATTTGAATCCTTCACGTAGGAAACCTTCCAGTTGCCGTTCAAGGATTGAACGAAGGACGAAGCACGTTGCCTGAGTTCTGCTTCATTTCGGTAATAGTGATGATCGGAGTGAGGATCGATCGTATTTACTTTAAAAACGGTTGCATCAGAAAGCCAGTCCGTTGTGTATTCCAAGTCTTGCATAGCACATAGCCACCTTCCAGTAATTTTTTACCAATTGTTTGCGTTTACATGGTTATTATAAGTGATTGTTGAGAAAGGTGCAAGAGATATTTAGTAATATTTTTATTGTTTGTTTCGGTGCCTGAATATTGGTTCATAAGCCTAATTAGCTTGATTCATTAAACTGAAGGATAATATTTAAATAATTTGATGAAAAAAGTTTTAAGTAAATTCTTTACTTAAACAAGGAAAAGTTTTACAATAATTTTTGTGAACGATTTCATAAAATACTTTGGAGGTACAGACAATGGAAAATACTTCTTCAAAGCCTGGGAAGCACAGCGGTCTTTTTTCGAAGTTCGCTTTTGCCATGGGCAACATGGGGCATGCTGCATTTTATGCGGCGCTCAGCAATTATTTCATCATTTTCGTTACCAGCGGCCTGTTTGTTGGACTGCCAAAAAACATTGCCAATAAGCTCATCGTTTTGATTACGACTCTGATTGTCGTAATCAGGGTCGCTGAAATCATGATTGATCCCGTTCTGGGAAACATCGTCGACAACACGCGGACGAAATGGGGCAAGTTCAAGCCCTGGATCCTTTCAGGGACAATCGTCAGTTCCGTGCTTCTGGTCGTATTGTTCACGGGGATCTTCGGGCTGGCAGAAAAGAACTGGATCTTGTTTGCCGTCCTGTTCGTTATTCTGTTCGTCATTTTAGACGTGTTCTACTCGTTTTCAGACGTATCATACTGGGGCATGGTTCCCGCTTTGAGTGAAGACAGCGATGAACGCGGCGTCTACACGGCTTTGGGAAACTTTACCGGATCGATTGGATGGAACGGTCTGACGATCATCGTCGTTCCGATTGTAACCTGGTTCACGTATGCCGCAACGGGAAAGCATACTGAAGGTCCGCAGGGATGGGTTGCATTTTCAATCATCATTGCCGTCTTGACCATTATCTGCATGACCATCACTGCATTTGGCACGCAGGAAAAGGATAACGTCATCAGACGCGCTTCGCAGAAGGAAAAGACGACCTTGAAGGGGGTCTTTACCGCCATTGTGAAAAACGACCAGATTCTCTGGGCAAGTCTTGCGTACTTTCTGTACTCATTGGCCAACGTTGTGACGAACGGTGTCCTGTTCTACTATTTCAAGTTTATTCTCGACCGTTCGGCGGAATATGCCATCGTCGGTGTCGTGGCGACAATCGTCGGCTTTTGCACGTCGCCGCTTTACCCGGTCTTAAACAAGTTCATTCCGCGCAAGGTCTTGTTTTGCCTTGGACAGGCCTGCATGATCGTTTCATATCTGATTTTCATCTTCTTTGGATCGAACATGACGCTTCTTGTAGTGGGGCTGGCATTGTATAACTTTACCTTTGCACAACTTGTAACCGTTTTAACATTGACTGATGCGATTGAATACGGGCAGCTGAAGAACGGTGAAAGAAACGAAGCCGTGACTCTGTCAATCCGTCCGATGATCGACAAGCTGACGGGAGCCTTTTCAAACGGACTTGTCAGCTTCATCGCCATCACCTGCGGCATGACCGGGGCGGCAACGGCAGCCGACATGACGGCAGGAAACGTGCATACCTTCAAGAGCTTTGCCTTCTACATTCCGTTGGTTCTGGCAGTTCTGGCACTTGTTGTCTTTGTTTCAAAGGTCAAGCTGACCGAGAAGAAGCACGCCGAGATCGTCGAAGAGCTGCAGCGAAAGCTTTCGGAGGGACAGGACGATTCAGAGGAAACTGAAGGATATTCCAGCAGCACAGGCATGACGAGACTGGTTGCACCGGTAAGCGGAAAGATTATGAACATCGAGGAAATGCCGGACGTTTTGAGTGAATTCCACGGCAGAGGATTTGCAATCAAGCCGCAGGAAGGAAGGATCTACGCTCCGTTTGACGGCGTGGTCCGCTTCACCTTTACGACCAGGCACGTAATCGGTCTCGTTTCCGAAAACGGTCTGGAAATGATTATCCATATCGGTGTCGGCACGGTCAGAATGCGCGGAGAGGGATTCATTTCTCATTACACCGATGGACAGAAAGTCAAGGCCGGTAAGCTTTTGATGGACTTTGACCGTGATCTGATCATTCAAAACGGATGTAATGATGTTGTTGTCTGCTTCTTCACGCAGCCTGGCAGAATCAGGGAGATTCCGGGTGTTTCTTCAGGCGAAGTCGTTCATGGCGAAACGATTGCCGATGTTGACGTGAATAAGTAATGCTGATGATTTTAGATTGAGAAGAGGATTTTTCCGACAGTCGTGTCGGGAAGATCCTTTTTTTGCTTGAAAATGCAGCGCATGGGGCATCGTTGCGGATAATCGTGACTTGTTCGTAAAATCCAGCTTGCAATTACGGGCAGAAAGCTGTTTTTTGGGAGTTGCCCGTAATCAGAGAAGGCAGCAGGCATCAGTCGGCTTTTTGCATACGTCTGAAAGTCTTTTTCACTTCTTGAGCAAAATAACATTAAAATCTCATGAGCTCTGATATAATGTAGATTGTTGAATTTGATTGGAGGTCTGGATTTTTTTGAAAAATGATAGTGCCGTGATGACGGAAGGTTCGTACAGGAAGAAAATCGTGTATTTTGCGATTCCGATTTTTTTCGGAAGTCTGTTTCAACAGCTGTACAGCACCGCCGATTCACTGATTGTGGGGAATTTTCTGGGGAGTTCAGCACTGGCAGCCGTCAGTTCTTCGGGAAATCTTATTTTTCTGCTGATTGGGTTCATTCAAGGCTTGACGATTGGATGCAGCGTCGTGATTGCGCGCTTCATCGGAGCAGGAGATCACAGGATGACGTCGCTTGCGGTTCACACGACCGTGGCGCTGGGACTTGTTTCAAGTCTTGTCCTGACTCTGGTCGGAATTCTTCTGGCACCGCAGATTCTGCGGCTGATGAGCACGCCTGAGGAAATCATGGATCAGTCGGTTGAGTTCTTCAGGATGTATTTTCTGGGGTCTGCCGGGTTCGTCATGTATAACACGCTTGTCAGCATTCTGCAGGCTTCAGGTGACAGCAAGCATCCTGTCTATTATCTGATAATCGCGTCGGTCATCAACATTCTGCTTGATCTGCTGTTTATCGGAGTCTTTCGCTTCGGAGTCGGCGCGGCGGGGGTGGCAACGTCGATTTCGCAGACGATCAGTGCGCTGCTTGCGCTGCATCAGCTGATGACGCAAAGCGGATCGTGCCGCGTCGAACTGCGCAGAATCAGATTTCAGCCGCAGATCCTGAAGATGATCATCAGATTCGGGCTGCCGTCGGGACTGCAGAATTCGATTATCGGCCTGTCGAACGTCATTATTCAATCATACATAAATTTTTACGGCAAAAATGCAGTGGCCGGCATCGGATCCTACTGCAAGGTCGAAGGCTTTGCATTTCTGCCGGTAACTTGCTTTACAATGGCCCTGACGACCTTCGTTGCCCAGAACCTGGGGGCAAGGGAGTACCAGAGAATCAGAGCCGGGGTTCGTTTCGGCACGGTCTGCACGCTGGTTCTGGCGGAAGGACTGGGAATCCTGCTGTTCGTGTTCTCACCTCAGCTGATCGGAGCATTCGACAGCACGCCTGCAGTGGTCAGTTTCGGCGTCGCAAGGGCACGTGTCTGCGGTCCGTTCTTTTTCCTCGTGGCGTTTACGCACGTGATGGCAGCCGTCATGCGCGGAGCCGGAAAGGCAATGATTCCGATGATGATCATGATGATCTGCTGGTGTGCGGTCAGAATCCTGACTTTGACCATTGTCGGGATGTTCTGTCAGACGATTCAGACGACCTATTGGGTTTATCCGTTGACATGGCTGCTCAGTTCGCTGGCGTTTCTGCTGTGTTACCGGAGACTGGATTTCACGAAACTATAACGGTTTTATCCCTGCTGTTCAGCAGGGATTTTTTTATGGCTGAAAAATGCAGAGCGTTGACAGTTTATTTGAGACAATATGTAAAGCATTTTGAAATAAACGTTTACTTTATAAGTAGATTTATATACAAGCAAATAAATTTGTATTGACAATTATTGTAAGCGGTTTTAACATTATGGATGTAAGCGCTTTGAGATCAAAGCCAATTTTACTGCAGGGGGTATATCATGAACGAGAAGGCAGAAAAAGATGTTAAAAAACAAGTGGTTGTCGCAGGTTTGACAACGATTACGCTTGTTGCGGGAGCTTATGCGGCACCAAACGTTTCAGCCGATGAGGTGAGCGAAGGCGTTAAGACGGAAAGCGTCGTCAAGGCTGCCGGTCAGGCAGACTCAGTTTCGCAGAAGACAGAAGAACAGGCGGATACGCAGAAAGCAGAGGCGAAAACCGACGCTTCAAGTCAGGAAACGCTGACCGGGTCCGATGACAAGACGGCAGGAGCTTCTGAAGACAAGGCGGGGACGACTCTGACGGCACAAGACAATCAAAATGATGCGCAGCAGGAAACGCAGACGGATCAGCCGGATGAAAATGCGGTTGCCGCACATGCTGATGAAACGTCACGGACAATGCCGGTATCGCAAAACATGGCCGTTCATGCTGCTGCAGCGCAGGCACAGCAGTCACCGGCAACGATTTCCGATCCAAACGCAACTGATCAGGCCAGGAAACTCCTGGGATATCTTGACAGCTACAAGAAGTCAGACGACATCATGTTTGGTCAGCAGCACGCAACTGATGCGGCTCAATCGCTGACGGACGATCAAAAGCAGCCCGGCAGGACCGATTCCGACGTCAAGGGACTGACGAACAACAATCCGGCGGTTGTCGGATGGGATGCCTATCTGAGTCTTTCCGGTGATGAGGCTCCCGGCGTCAAGGGCGATTCCGCACAAAGCATCAGGAATCTTTCAACTTCAATGAATGCCGTTCATGACAGCGGAAGCATCATCGTCTTGAGCATGCATCCCGACAATTTCGTAACCGGCGGGAACTACGGCGATACGAAGGGAGACTGCGTCAGGAACATTCTGCCGGGAGGCTCTGCCAATGCCAAATTCAATGCCTGGCTCGACAAGCTCGTTGAATTGTCTTCCCAGCTCAAGGACAAGAACGGAGAACAGTATTCGATCATCTTCCGTCCGTTCCATGAACAGACGGGCGCATGGTTCTGGTGGGGCAATGGAACGACGACTCCTGCGCAGTACAAGGCAGTTTATCGTTACCTGGTAAACTATCTGCGCGATCACGGCGTCCATAATTTCCTGTATGCCTTCACTCCCGGCGGCGACTTGTCAGGAAACGTCGACCGCTATCTTGAAACGTATCCGGGCGACGATTATGTCGATATTCTGGGAATTGACAATTATGACACGGGCTCGGTCATCGGAAGCGATGCCTGGATGAACGGTCTCAAAAAGGACGTTGCAATGATTGCAAGACTTGCCGATGAAAAAGGCAAGGTCTCCGCCCTGACGGAATACGGACGCCATCTGTACGATAATGCCGACAATCAAGGCAAGGACTGGTATACGAAGGTTTTGAACACTCTCGAAGGCGATCAGGATGCCAAGAAGATTTCATACATGTTCACATGGGCCAACTTCGGGTTCCCGGACAACATCTATGTTCCGTTCAAGGGATTCAAGGATGACGAAGTTACGAAGGACTTCCTGAAGTTTGCAAATGATTCGCGTGTTGTCATGAGCGAAAGGAACAAGCAGAAGTTCAATGACTATGCGGCAGTAAGTCAGGGGGCAGAAGTCAAGAAGAACAATCTGACGATGACGACCATGTCGCCGACGAATTCCGACACGATTACGAGCGAAAAATCGCCGGTAAACGTGCGTCTGGACAATGGCACCGCATCCAAGGTGGTTCTTGAAATCGCCGGCAGGCAGTTCGTGCTCGAAAGCACCGACGGCAAGAACTTCTCCGGGACGATGCAGCTTCCTGAATCTGCCGACAAATCGGTTCAAAAGGCAACCGTCACTGCATACGATGCAAACGGAAACGTTGTCGGTACTGAAGAATTGCAGCTTTTCGTCAAGTTCTCGGCCAAGGCAGAAAACGTCGGCAAGGTTGAAACTTCAGACCTCAAGTCCAACGGAACCTGGGCAGAAAGCAGCTCTCCTTCAGCAACCGGCAGGAATACATCTCAAGGATTTGAAGTGGATCTTGACTCTGCATTTGACAAGAAGGACACCTGGCAGGAAGTCAAGTTTGCCACGGTTAACGTCGACAAGAGCCTGCTTTCAAAGACAAATCAGCTTCACGTAACCGGACTTGTCTCCGCAACGGCAGGTCATCTTCAGGCCTATGCCTTCACGAACACGGGTGACAAGACGGACTACAAGAGCACTGACGTTGATGTTTCGGGACTTGAAATGGTCGAATACAACGGCAGGACATACCGCAAGTTCGACTTCACGATTACGTTCCCTGAATACGTCAATACGGATGACATTCAATTCGGCTTCGTGGGCGTCAATGCCGAAAACTTCGATTCCGTCATCGTTCAAAGCGTTGAACTTCAGAATCTTGCCAAGGAAACCGACAAAACTCCGCATGTCGTTGACGATTTCTCAAGCTACCTCGGAAGCGACGTCCTGCTCAACCGCGCATATGCAACGAACGGCGACTCCACGACCGTCAAGCTGGTTAAGCAGTCTGACGGAACCTATCGCATGAATTACACGTATACGATCGGGGCCAACGGCTATGCCGGACGAGGGCAGACGTTCGCAACTCCAAAGGACTGGTCCGGAACAAAGGGCGTTACGTTCTATCTTGGCAATGCTTCTTATCCGGGGGACGATCTTGACGTTCAGATCAATATGAACGGCGTAACGTTTGAAGCACATATCGATCTCAAGGACGCGCATAACGGCGTCGTCTTCGTTCCGTTCTCCGCATTTGCCCCGGCATCATGGGATACTGCAAATGCCGGCAAGACCGTCAATGATGAGTTCCTGAAGAACGTCAATACGTTCTACCTTTATATCAACAGCCAGGTTGAAGGCACGCGTTCAATCGAGGTCGGCGACATCAAGGCAGTGACGGAAGAGCCGGATAATCAAGACAAGGATAATCAGCAGGACTCTGATAAGAAAGACGATCAGAACAAGGGTGACCAGTCAGATTCTGACAAGAAGGATGACCAGAACAAGGGAGATCATCAGGAAACAACCGGGAACGGCAATCAAGACGATTCCGATGAGAAAGGAAACGGTCAGGACAAGGGGGCACAAAATGTCGGCGGAACCAACGGCACAAACGGTTCGGCGACTGGAGACAAGAAGGTAACTCCGACAGCAGTTTCCAAAAATGGAACTGTCAAGACGGAAGTAAGTTCCAAGAGTGCAGACAGCAAGGATTATCCGCAAACAGGTGAAAAGAACGAGCAATTAGGAATCTTGGGAATTCTTGCATTAATCGGCGCAAGCATCTTAGGATTCTTTGGGATTGGAAAAGGAAAGAAGAAAGCCTGATTTTCAGGGAAGAAGCAGTCGAGAATTTCTCGGCTGCTTTTTTTCTGGAAAATGCAGAGCGTGGGGCGGAAGTTTTTGAGGGCGCAGGCCGACTGATTTTGTCCGGTATTCTTTCAGTTTTGAGGCATGAAATTAAATGCAGTGCTGAGAATCGCCTGCTCAATTAGGGCTCCAAGGCGGGATTACGGGCAAAACGACGATTTCTGGGATTTGCCCGTAAATGGCAGTCCTTGGTTGCGGTCAAAGCACACATTTAACGCCGCATACACAAACAAAGTCCCGGAGGCTGAATTATCCGGGACTTTTGTTAGAGACATAGTTTTTTTCCAGCCTCTTAATCATTATTCAGTGGCTCGGAGGCTGAGCGGTTGGTCTTCACACCTTGTCCTAATCAGGTTCCAGCTCACAGCCCCCTCCGCCTAAGAAGCTCTCACTTGGCAGGATGACCTGCCGTCGTGCGAGCCTCCTTAGTGCTCAGGGGCTGAGCGCTCGCTTCCACACCTTGTCTAATCAGGTTCCAGCTCGCATTCCCCCTATCGCAAACAAGGACTCCCTGGACGAGACAAGCTCGCCTTCGGTCGTCCAAAGCTTGCGTACGGGCTCATGACCGCTCGCTTC
>NZ_DAIUCE010000033.1:0-18450 GCF_036846325.1 Ligilactobacillus sp.
GAAAATAAATTTTTCTTGCAATTGAAAAAGATATCTAGTATATTATCTACTGTACGCAGAGTACAGACCTTGATCCTGGTTTGGCGACGGCCACCGACGTCTCACTCGGTTCAAGGCAACATTTTTGAAAGGTGGGAAATACATTGGCTATTTCAAACGAAAAGAAAAACGAAATTATGAAGAAGTATGCTCGTCATGAAGGCGATACTGGTTCTGCAGAAGTTCAAATTGCTGTTTTGACGGCAGACATCAACGAACTTAATGATCATATCCGTTCACACAAGAAGGATTATGCTTCACAACGCGGCTTGATGAAAAAAATCGGTCATCGTCGTAACTTGCTTGCATACTTGCGTAAAACAGATATCCAACGTTATCGCGAATTAATCAAGAGCTTGGGCTTGCGTCGTTAATTTGCCAAAAGAGATCGGTATTTCCGATCTCTTTTTTATTTGTTTAAAAGGTGAAAGCGTGGCTTGAAAAATGAGTATTGTCGGTGCGAATAAAAATTTGCTGATTGAAAAAGGCCGGACTCTGAGTGAAAAGATATTTGAAATCAAGCATAATTTCAGGTTGGAACGAGCAAAAAAAGCGAGCATGTGTTATAATTAAGGTTCGATAACTAGGTTTTAGCAGATGCATTATTTTTTAGATGTGGGACGAGCGTGAATGATGTTCGGATTGCATTAAAAAAGAAACAGCTTGGTTTTTTGCCAAATATGGAACTGATGAAAGGTAGATAAGCTATGGATTTAAAAAATAGCCACATTATGACCGCAATGGTAACACCGTTCGGCAAGGACGGAAACGTTGATTATGACTTGTTGAAGAAATTGATTGACCATTTGATTTCAACGGGAACGGACGGTATCTTGGTATCGGGAACGACGGGAGAAGGTCCTACTCTGACCGAAGAAGAAAAAATTGAATTGATTGAAAAGACGGTTGAATATGTTGCAGGACGCGTTCCGGTCATGGCGGGAACTGGCTCAAACAATACGAAGGCAACAATTGAGTATACGAACAAGGTTGCCAAAATCGACGGAGTGGATGCGGCACTCGTCGTTGTTCCCTACTATAACAAGCCTGACCAGGCAGGAATGACAGCTCATTTTACAGCCGTTGCCGATAGTGTCGATTTGCCGATCGTCATGTATAATATTCCTGGACGCACAGGCGTGACAATGGAAGTTGAAACGATTTCTGAACTTTCAAAGCATCAAAATATCATCGGCATCAAGGATTGTACCGGAATCGTCAATATGGCAGAAATCGTTGCGAATACTCCGGATGATTTTTTAGCGTTTACTGGTGAAGATGCTGATGCTTTAGCAGCCAGAAACGTTGGTGCACAGGGCGTTATCTCCGTTGCAAGTCATTTGTTCGGAAAGGAAATCAGCAAGATGTATGCCGCAAATTCAAGGGGTGAAAACGAAATTGCCGGCGAGTTGATGAGAGATCTTACACCAAAGATGAAAGCCTTGTTTTCACATCCGTCTCCGTCACCGGTAAAGGCGGCTTTGAATCATGTCGGAATCGAAGTTGGCGGATGTCGTCTGCCGATTCTTGCGCTTGATGATAATCAAGAGTCAATTTTATTCAACAAGTTGGGAATTTGAAAAATCGAGGTGGAAAAATGAGTGACATTAAAATCATCGCACTCGGCGGCGTCAGAGAAAATGCAAAGAACATGTACGTTGTTGAAGTTGATGACAATATTTATATTTTAGACTGTGGTTTGAAATATCCTGAAAATGAATTGCTCGGAATTGATACCGTAATCCCTGATTTTGAGTATCTCAGACAGAATGCGAGAAGAATCGTTGGCGTCTTTTTAACTCACGGGCATGCTGATGCGATTGGCGCTTTGCCTTATTTTGTGAGTGAATTCGACGTTCCGGTCTTTGGCTCGGAACTTACGATTGAACTTGCCAAAATTGCTTGTGCAAATGAAGATGCGGCAAAAGATTTTGATGATTTTCATATTGTTGACGAAAAAACGGAGATTGATTTTGAAAGTGCAACGGTATCCTTTTTCAAAACGACGCATTCTGTTCCTGAAAGTTTCGGAATCGTAGTCAAAACTCGCAAGGGAAACATTGTTTACACAGGCGATTTCAAATTTGATCAAACCGCTGCAATAGGATATAGAACTGATTTGGGGCGTTTGGCTGAAATTGGCCGTGATGGCGTTTTAGCGCTTCTCAGCGATTCGGCAAATGCGGAGAATCCCAAAGAAACAGTTGACGAACATGTTATTTTCGATTTTATCAGCGAAACTTTTGAATATCACAAGGGACGGATTATCGTTGCGTGCGTTGCTTCAAACATATTACGCGTACAGCAGATTTTTGAAGCAGCAAGCGCAAACAATCGCAAGGTCGTTTTAACTGGGCATGATGCGGAAAAAATCGTCAAAACTGCAATGAGGCTCAATAAACTGCATTTACCAAGCGATGATTTGTTGGTTCCGCTCAAGGATATTAAAAAATATAATGATGATGAAGTCGTTATTTTAGAAACCGGACGATCCGGAGAGCCGCTTAAGTCGCTGCAGAAGATGGCTTTGGGAAGACATCGTGCGGTCAACATTCACGAAGGAGACCTCGTGTTCATCACGACCACGCCGTCACATGCAGTTGAAACAACGGTCGCAAGGACGCGAGACATGATTTATCGTGCTGGCGGTACGGTCAAGGCAATCTCCGATGAGTTCAATTCATCAGGTCACGCAAGCAAAAATGATCTCGAGTTGATGATGAATCTGCTTGAGCCCGAATACGTTTTCCCGGTTCAGGGAGAATATCGCCTGATGTCTGCAAATGCTGATTGTGCAAATGCCGTCGGAATTGACAATGACCATATTTTTCTGCTCAATAAGGGTGATGTTGCTGAATTTGAAAATGACAAGATGATTGTTGCTTCATCTGTTGAGTCTGGAAATACGATGATTGACGGAAGTGGAGTCGGCGATATCGGAAACATTGTTCTTCGGGATCGCAAAATTCTTTCAGAGGACGGAATCTTTATTGCCGTTGTAACAATTGACCGCAAAAAGAACAAGATTGTCGACGTTCCGAAGATTGCAACGCGTGGTTTTGTTTATGTTAAGACCAGCCGTGACCTGATGTCCGAAAGTTCAGAACTTGTTTCAAAAGTCGTTCAGCAAAATCTTGACAACAAGGAATATGATTGGAGCCATTTGAAGCAGGACGTCCGTGATCAGCTCAATCATTTTCTTTACGAACAGACAAAACGTCATCCGGTGATTCTGCCGGTAATTATGGAAATCAACGCACGTCGCGGCGGAAATCAGGGCAAAAAGAAAAAAGCGAACGCCAAGAGCGAAAAGAAACAGACTAAAGCCGCTCGAACGGAAAAGAAAAACAAGAAAAAGAGCAGCAAGTGATTTAATGGGGCCGGAGAAAACTTCGGTTCCATTTTTTGGAGAGAGGTACATTATTTGGAAAAGGAATTTCTGTATAGGAGTGCAGAAAGGTCTTTGGCTGATAAAGACTATTTTAAGGCCGCTGAAGAACTGTCAGAACTTTATGTTGAATACGGCGAAAAGAATTTTCGAACAAACTATTTATTGTTTTTTTCCTTAAAAAATTTAAATGAGCATAAAGGAGCAGTTGAAACAGCTGAGGAGTGCCTGGAAAGTTATATCAGGGACAACGAGAAATTCGGCCAGTATTTAAGCGAAAAGGTTCTTTCCGGTGGGATGATTCAGGCGTTACAACTGAAAAAACAGCTTGAACCTTATATGAGGAAAGCAGAACAAGAATACTTTTCGCAAAGAATTGCCGAGTCTTTTGAAAAGTTTATTGAAGAAAACAACGAAATTTTCCGTGAAGTCAACAAGAGGTTTTCACATTGCGGATCCTTGGATTTTCATGAGCAGTCTGATGCTGTCAAAACGGCATGCTGTTTGGATGAAAATTCTTATGTCAAGGCTGCCAAGCGGGCCTGCTCTGATGAATATCTGCATCCAATGATATGCGGAAGCATTTTAAGCGAATTGAAGAAACTCGGTTGTTCTGAAAGAATCCAGTGTTTTTGTCCGTTGTCAAACGAGATTTGCGAGGTCATTCCGAACAAATTATGTGAAATTGATGAAAGTGTTCTTTATATAAGCATTAAGAAAAGGCTTCAGGAAGATTCGACGATTCCTTTTGATTTAAAGGCAAGATATCTCGATGAAATAAGGGTCAAACTGATGATGATCTGGCCACAAATGCAGGAACTGGATGAAACGGATGGTAAAGTTTTGTACTCTGAATTTATCGGAAAAAGCGTCTCAAAAAGAGCCGAATGGTTTGAAAAACAGCTTAAAGTCTTGGGAAAATAAGAATTTGTTTAAAATGAACACAAATTTTGCGTTTAGTATTTACAAAAAGTGTTCTTGAATATATAATAATTCAAGGTTTTCAACGGAGGAGGTTCAAAGTGAAATTAATACTGTTGAAAGTAGTATAATAATGCTTAAAGGATTATCGGCGTCATGCGGATTATCTTTGCAAATTAACAGGAGGTTCTATTAATGGCTAAAGAACATTACGAAAGAACAAAACCCCATGTAAACATTGGTACAATCGGACACGTTGACCATGGGAAAACAACTTTGACAGCAGCTATCACGACTGTTTTGGCTGAAAAAGGTTTGGCTAAGGCTGAAGATTATGCTTCAATCGATGCTGCTCCAGAAGAACGTGAACGTGGTATCACAATCAACACAGCACACGTTGAATATGAAACAGAAAAGCGTCACTATGCACATATCGATGCTCCAGGTCACGCTGACTACGTTAAGAACATGATTACTGGTGCTGCACAAATGGACGGTGCTATCTTGGTTGTTGCTGCAACTGATGGCCCTATGCCACAGACACGTGAACACATCTTGTTGGCTCGCCAGGTTGGTGTTGAATACATCGTTGTATTCTTGAACAAGTGTGATTTGGTTGACGACGAAGAATTGCTTGACCTTGTTGAAATGGAAGTTCGTGATCTCTTGAGCGAATACGATTTCCCTGGTGATGACATTCCTGTTGTTCGTGGTTCTGCTTTGAAGGCATTGGAAGGCGACGAAGATGCTAAGAAGAAGATTCTTGAATTGATGGATATCGTTGACGAATACATTCCAACACCAGAACGTCCTACAGACAAGCCATTCTTGATGCCTGTCGAAGACGTATTTACGATTACTGGTCGTGGTACTGTTGCTTCTGGCCGTATCGATCGTGGTACAGTCAAGGTTGGCGATGAAGTTGAAATCGTCGGCTTGAAGGAAGACGTTATCAAGACAACGGTTACGGGTGTTGAAATGTTCCGTAAGACTCTTGATCTTGGTGAAGCTGGTGACAACATCGGTGCATTGCTCCGTGGTGTTGACCGTTCACAAGTTGAACGTGGCCAAGTTCTTGCAAAGCCAGGTTCAATTCAAACACACAAGAAGTTCAAGGGCGAAGTTTACGTTCTTACAAAAGAAGAAGGTGGCCGTCATACAGCCTTCTTCTCAAACTACCGTCCACAATTCTACTTCCACACAACTGACGTTACGGGTGTTATCGAATTGCCAGAAGGCGTAGAAATGGTTATGCCTGGTGACAACGTTACATTTACAGTTGAATTGATTGCACCAGTTGCTATCGAAAAAGGTCTTAAGTTCACTGTTCGTGAAGGTGGCCGTACTGTTGGTGCCGGCGTTGTTTCCGAAATCGACGACTAATATTCAATCGAATGTTAAGAGAGAAGCTGAGGTTAACCTCGGCTTCTTTTTTTGATTTTTAGAGTCATAAACATTTACAAATCGGCATTTCTAGGTTAAACTAGTTGAGTATGCAATTACAATAACAGAATTGTAGAAACTATTTTACTCGGAGGGAAAATAATGTCTGTAAAATGGGAAAAAGAAGAAGGTACAAACAACGGTAAGTTGACCTTTGAAATCGAACCTGCAAAAATCAAGGAAGGTTTGGACGTTGCATTCAATCGCGTTAAAAAATCTTTGAATGTTCCGGGCTTCCGTAAGGGAAAGGTTCCTCGTCAAATCTTCAATAAGATGTTTGGTGAAGAATCATTGTATCAAGACGCTTTGAATGCCGTTCTTCCTGAAGCATATACGAATGCTGTTAAGGAATCTGACATCAAGCCTGTTGATCAACCGGAAATCGATGTTGAATCAATGGAAAAAGATTCTGCATGGGTTTTGACTGCTAAGGTTACTGTTGAACCGGAAGTGGAACTTGGTGAATACAAGGGCCTTGAAGTGGCTGCACAGTCAACGGAAGTTACGGATGAAGACGTTGACGCCGAATTGAACAGTATGCGTGAACAACAGGCTGAACTTGTCTTGAAAGAAGATGCTCCCGCAGAAAAGGGCGATACGGTCGTTATCGATTTTAACGGTACGATTGATGGTGTTCCTTTTGAAGGCGGCAAGAGCGAAAACTATTCTCTTGAACTTGGCTCAAACACTTTCATTCCAGGTTTCGAAGATCAGTTGGTAGGTCATAAGGCTGACGAAGACGTCGATGTCAAGGTAACGTTCCCTGAAGACTATCAAGCAGAAGACCTTCAAGGCAAGGAAGCAGTTTTTGCTACAAAGATTCATGAAGTTAAGGCTAAGGAATTGCCTGAACTTGATGATGACTTTGCAAAGGACGTTGATGAAGAAGTTGAAACTTTAGTTGAACTTAAGGCTAAAGTTCGTGAAGAACTTGAAAACAACAAGAAAGAAGCAGCACACGAAAAAGTTCAGGACGAAGCAATCGAAAAGGCTGTTGAAAATGCAAAGATCGGTGAAATCCCGGCAGTTATGATTGATGAAGACGTTCATCGTCAAATGGAACAATATCTTGGCGGTATGCAACAACAAGGCATCAGTGCTGACATGTACTACAAGCTTACCGGCACAACGGAAGAAGATCTTCATAAGCAGTTTGAAGAAGGCGCTGCAAAGCGTGTCAAGACCAACCTTGTTCTTGAAGCAATCGTTGCTGCTGAAGGCGTAAAGGCTACTGAAGAAGAAATTGACAAGGAAATCAAAGAACTGGCTGCTCAATACGGCATGGATGAAAAGGCAGTCCGTTCTGCATTGTCAGATGATATGCTCAACCATGACATTTCAATCAGAAAAGTTGTTGATGAAATCACAGATTCTGCAAAGCAAGTCGAAAAGGATTAATTTCTGTTAATCAGAATTGAGAATACGGTGATTGCGGTAATTTGTCTGCAATTGCCGTATTTTTTTGGTTGCTTCAAGCAAAATTGAGCCAACTATTAGCGTTTATTCTCAATCTCTGATAAAATGGAGTAAATAAGCTACTAAGGTGATAATAAATGTACGACAATACAGATCAAAGTGAATCAGCAATCTGCTCATTTTGCGGTAAAAGCGAACGACAGGTCAAAAGCATGATTTCCGGACCGGGAGTTTACATCTGCAACGAATGCGTTGAGTTGGCACAGTCAATCATCAGCGAAGAAAACAAGGTTTCAGCACAGCGCGAACTGACTGATGTTTTGACGCCAAAGGAAATCGTAAATACCTTAAATCAGTACGTCATTGGCCAGAACGAGGCCAAGAAGACATTGGCGGTTGCGGTTTACAATCATTACAAGCGCATCAACGCAATGCTTGAAGATGAAAACGAAGATACGGAACTTCAAAAAAGCAATATCTGCTTGATCGGGCCAACCGGGTCCGGCAAGACATATCTTGCGCAAAGTTTGGCAAAATTGCTGAACGTTCCTTTTGCAATCGCTGATGCTACGACGCTGACTGAAGCAGGTTACGTTGGCGAGGACGTTGAAAACATTTTGCTTAAGCTCTTGCAAAATGCGGATTACGATGTAGAGCGTGCACAAAGAGGAATCATCTACATCGATGAAATTGACAAAATTGCTAAAAAGAGCGAAAACGTTTCGATTACGCGAGATGTTTCCGGTGAAGGCGTTCAGCAATCCCTTCTTAAAATTTTGGAAGGAACGATTGCGAACGTTCCTCCGCAAGGCGGCAGAAAGCATCCTCAGCAAGAATTTATACAAATAGACACGACTAACATCCTGTTCATTGTCGGTGGGGCTTTCGATGGCATTGAAAAAATCGTTAAGAACCGTTTGGGCGACAAAACAATCGGCTTTGGTGTTGAAGCCCGCAAGAACTATGATGAATCAAAGAGTCTGATGCAGCAGATTATTCCGGAAGACTTGTTGAAGTTTGGACTGATTCCTGAATTTATCGGACGTTTGCCGATTATTACCGCACTTGAAAAATTGACGGAAGATGATCTGGTTCGAATATTGACTGAACCCAAAAATGCTTTGGTTAAGCAATATACTAAACTTCTGTCATTCGATGACTGCGAATTGATTTTTGAGGATGATGCCTTGCGCGAAGTTGCGCGTTTGGCAATCGAACGCAATACTGGAGCGCGCGGATTGCGCTCGATAATTGAAGCAACGATGCGCGATGTTATGTTTGACGTTCCGAGCGATAAGGATATCGCCAGGGTTGTTATTACCAAAGAAACTGTTGACGGTACGGGAAAGCCTGAAATCGTCAAGAGGTAATTGGTATCTAAAAATTAAGTTATTCGTAAGGTATTTTATTTAATTTTGCCGGTTTTTTTGATAAAATTAACGCGAATAGTTTTTTCAGGAGGTTTCTACAGATGGATAAACCACAAATTGGTGTTATTGGTATGGCCGTAATGGGCAAAAATTTGGCTTTGAACATAGAGAGCCGCGGATTTACGGTCGCAATTTTCAATCGTTCAGGTTGGAAGACAGAAAAGGTCGTCGCAGATCACCCGGACAAGAATCTTGTTCCGAGTTACACGATTGAAGATTTTGTCAACTCTTTGGAGAAGCCGCGTCGGATTATTTTGATGGTCAAGGCCGGTGCTCCGACGGATGCGACGATTGCCAAATTGCTTCCGTTCCTTGAAAAAGGCGATGTTTTGATTGATGGTGGCAACACGTTCTTCGAAGATACGGTGCGCCGCAATAAGGAACTTGACAACTCTGGAATCAACTTTATCGGCATGGGCGTTTCAGGCGGTGAAAAGGGTGCCCTTGAAGGACCTTCGCTTATGCCCGGCGGCCAGAAAGAAGCCTATGATCTTGTTGAACCAATCTTGAAGAAGATTGCAGCCAAGGCAGAAGACGGTGAACCTTGCGTATCTTACATCGGCCCTAATGGTGCCGGTCACTATGTAAAGATGGTTCATAACGGTATAGAGTATGGCGATATGGAGCTTATTTCCGAAAGCTATAATCTTTTACGTAATTTACTGGGACTCTCCGTCGAGGAAATCGCAGACATCTTCCATGAATGGAAAGACGGCGAACTTGACAGCTATTTGATTGACATCACTGCAGATATTTTGACGCGCAAAGATGATGAAGGAACAGATAATCCGATTGTCGACATGATTCTCGATCGTGCTGGAAACAAGGGAACGGGCAAGTGGAGTTCACAAAGTGCGTTAGAACTTGGCGTACCTCAATCATTGATTACGGAATCTGTTTATTCACGCTATATTTCGGCATTGAAGGACGAGCGCATTGCTGCTTCCAAGGTTTTGAAAGCTCCTTCCAAGGTTGAGATTACGGACGCTGAAAAGAAGGAATTGATTGAAAAGATTCGCCAGGCTCTCTACTTCAGTAAGATTATGAGTTACGCTCAAGGTTTTGAACAAATGCGCGTTGCTTCAGAACATTATGACTGGAACTTGAAATATGGCGAACTTGCTATGATTTGGCGTGAAGGCTGCATTATTCGGGCACAATTCTTACAGAAGATAACTGATGCGTTTACTGCTGATCCGAAACTTAAGAATCTGCTCCTTGATTCATACTTTACAGATGTTGCCGCTAAGTATCAGTCTGCTGTTCGTGATGTTGCTGCGCTTGCAATTCGTGCCGGCGTTCCGTGCCCTGGATTTACCAGTGCGATTACCTATTACGATCAATATCGCTCAGAAGTGCTTCCGGCCAATCTTATTCAGGCTCAACGCGATTATTTTGGTGCTCACACATATGAACGTACTGATAAGGAAGGCATGTATCATTACGAATGGTACCATGAAGAGTAATCATCTGTATGATTGTGTAACGTCAGTCCAAGGGACTGGCGTTTTTTATTGTTTTTACAGTTGAAATATTATAGAATGATTAGAGGGGTGCCTGAATCATTGGCAGTATTCGCAACTAAATACTTTTTAAATGGTGCCTAAACGTGTATACTATAAGTTAGCTTAAAAGTATCAAAGAGTGTATGGAATGCTTATTTCAAAAAATATTTTTTAGGAGTGTAATAAATGAGCAGAATTTTGATTATTGAGGACGAAGATAATTTGTCCAACTTCGTTAGCCTTGAACTTCAACATGAAGGATATGAAACAAAGGTATGTGAAAATGGTCGGGAAGGCTTGGATACTGCATTGAATGAAGATTGGGATGCGATTTTGCTTGATTTGATGCTTCCGGAACTGAACGGATTGGAAGTATGCCGCCGTCTTCGTCAGTCAAAGAGCACGCCGATTATTATGATGACTGCGCGCGATTCGGTTATCGATCGAGTTTCCGGGTTGGATCACGGAGCTGATGATTATGTCGTTAAACCATTTGCAATTGAAGAACTGCTGGCACGTTTGCGTGCTGTTTTACGTCGTGTTGATTTTGAAAATGATCATGGGACGACAAAGCAAACGACCGTGACTTATCGTGACTTGACGATTGAAAAGGAAAACCGCGTCGTACGTCGCGGTGACGAAATAATTGAGCTTACTAAGCGTGAATACGAATTACTGTTGACGTTGATGGAAAACATTAATGTTGTTTTGGCACGCGACGTTCTTTTGAAAAAGGTTTGGGGATATGAATCTCAAATCGAAACCAACGTTGTTGACGTATATATCCGTTACCTGCGCAATAAGATCGACCGTCCAGGCGAAGACAGCTACATCCAGACTGTTCGTGGTACCGGGTACGTAATGCGTTCCTAGGGTTTTGAAAAAAAATGTCAAAACTTCGTAACGAAAAAAATGGCAGCAGATCCTTTTTCTCGCTTAAAGCAAAGTGGTCGATCGGTACGGGAATTGGGGTTTTGGTAATTTTTGCAGTTTTCTCGGTAATGCTTTTTCAAAGTTTTTCAAGTTTGCTGATGAATCAGGAAAAGCAATATGCAGAAGACTCTTTGCGGACTGCAATCGGAAAACTCGCTGACAACGAGGATGAGTTAACGAAACAGGACGTTGTGAAAAGTTTGAGCTTGAAGATTACTCCAAGCGACAACCAGAATTTGTATACGAATTCTGTTTATACGTCGTTGACTCGCGAAAATATTGGAATCAGCGTTTATAATTTATCGGGCGATCTTGTCTTCGCATCAAGAAACGTGCCTGTCAAATTCAGTTCTGGCGGATATCAAGAGAGTCGTTTGTCAAAAGACAAGAACGGACGTTCAATTTATGTTTTGAGTCATTCCGTTTATTCCAAGACAACTCATCGAACAATCGGATATGTCCAGGTTACGAACAGCCTGATCAGTTACGATCGAACAAGGCAGAGACTGGTAATTATTTTTCTCGTCTTTGGTCTGACTGCGGCTTTTGCACTTGCACTGCTTGCCTATGGACTTTCATCGTGGCTTTTGCGGCCAGTCGATGACATTCATGATGTTATCGGAAAAATTACCCAAGGCGATGAAAGCGAGGCATTGGCCAACGTCAGGGTCCCTGAATACAACTACAAAGATGAACTTGTTGAGTTAAGTGAGATGTTCAACGGCATGCTTGATCGAATGGAGAGGTACGTTGAACAGCAGCAGCAATTTGTTGAAGACGTTTCGCATGAATTGAGGACACCCGTGGCTATTATTCAAGGACATTTGGAAATGCTTAACCGTTGGGGAAAAGACGATCCGAAAGTCCTGGATAATTCGATCAAGGCTTCATTGCAGGAAATCAACCGGATGAAAAGTTTGGTTCAGGAAATGCTGGACCTGTCGAGAGCTGAGCAAGTTGAAATCCAATTTGCGAATGAAGTTACAGACGTCAAGGAAGTAGGTATGCTCGTCTATAACAATTTCAAGATGATTCATCCTGAGTTTACGTTTGTGATGGATTGTGATTTGAAAGAGGCGACTAAAGTTCAGATATATAGAAATCACCTGGAACAGATACTGATAATTTTGATGGACAATGCCGTCAAATATTCGACGAATCGTCCCGAGGTTCATATGTCGCTTGCAAAGACTTCAAGATATGCGCAAATTGTGGTGCAGGATTTTGGTGAGGGAATTTCTCAAGAGAACGCAAGCAAAATTTTTGATCGTTTTTATCGTGTCGATAAGGCTCGCAGCCGCGACAAAGGTGGAAACGGTTTGGGACTTGCCATCGCTCATCGTTTGATTGAAGGCTATCATGGCAAGATGACCGTTGAAAGCGTCTTGGGTCAAGGGTCTGTTTTTAGAATCTCTTTGCCATTGATTCGTGAAGAAGAAAAAAAAGAATCTAAGGAATAAAGCGAGGGTTATAGAAGAGAGGAATCGTTCATTATGATTGAGATTATTGAATCTTCCATTGAGAGTAAAGATGCAGAAAAACTCATCTCGGAACTGAATCAAAGCTTAATCGAAATTACTGGGGATGACGGGACTTCAAATTTTAATTCTGATGACGTTAAGGAAATCGGAACTGTTTTTTTGATTGCTTATTTTAACGGAATTCCGTACGGATGCGGGGCTTTGAGAAAACTGTCCGATGACGTTGCCGAAATAAAGCGAATATATGCCAAGACTAATTGCGTCGGAATCGGTCGTGCGATTATTGAAAAGTTGGAAGAAAAAGCCGTGGAATTTGGGTATGCCAGGATTTTGCTTGAAACCAGAAAGCAGAACAAGCATGCAATCAAATTTTACAACAGATGCGGATATGTTCACTGTGAAACGTACGGAAGGTATCGCACAAATGATGATGCATACTGTTTTGAAAAAAATTTGAATATGTAAAAAACACTCGTCATTTAGGCGAGTGTTTTTTTACATATCAGACGAATCCCCATTTTTTAAGTTTTGAAAAGTTGCAGATTATTAAAAGCAGACCGCAAGACAGCATTGAAACGATGCAGCCGATGTCGAGATACGGAGGGGTATATTTTAAAACGATTCGATGTTTTCCTGGAGAAAGCAGTGCACCGATGAATGTGTTTTGGATTTTAGTAATTGGAGTTGATTTTCCATCGACGGTCAAACGCCATCCTTGATTATACGGGATGGTCGTTGCCATCAGCTGATTTGAGTCCAGAGTCAAAGTGCCCTTGATTGAAGTCGATGTTGCTTTCATATTAGCCAGGCTATTGATTTTGACCTGTTCAAGCTTGTTCAGGACCGACTGCGTATCCAATTGATACAAAACAAAGTTGTTAAGCCAGAGACTATCTTTCTTGAAACGTGCCGTAAGGACGATTTCATTGCCCTTATCATGGTTGGCAACGTTTATGACAACCGTATGTCTAAAGGTTCCGTAATGGTTTAACAAACGGTTTCCGCGGTACCACGTGACGTTATCGCTGTTGAGACTCGGTCCGAGCGTAATATAGTAAGAATCATTTGTTTTAGGCGTGAATTTGAAGATGATTTTGGCTTCCTTGCTGCGTTTGATTTTTTTAAAGGATGAATTGGTCAAATTTACCTGTTTAGGCGTATTTTGGAATATGACCTCATTGAAATTGCAAGGGTAGAAATATCTCGTTGACGGCCATGTCGAAGTAGCCGCATTCAGCCAGGAAGTCTGATAGTTTATAGGATCGTTGTAAAGAATTTTTTGGTTGAGCAAGGCTTTGTTGGACGCATAGATGATATTTGACGAATAAGGATTTCGGTAGATTCTAGTACTGTTTGTCTCCTTGATCAGATTGTATTCTGTTGCATCGGGGCGCTCGCTGACGACATTCAGATCCGTTTTTGGCTGCTTTATTTCTTCCGCGTCTTTTGGCTGAATCAAGTATTTCATGTCAAGCAATCCATCGGTAATCAATGTTCCGTTCGTGTAAGCCACATAATTGTCACCATCAGGATTTCCGATCTGACCGTAAAAATCGGGGATGCTTTTTTCAAGCGCTGAACTGAAATATGAGCCAAAATTCATGTTTTGCGCAAGGCCGTCGTTTTTTGTGCGACAATAAAGCGAAGCAATCCGATAAAGCGACTTGTCCAAAGAAGCAAGGACCTTTTTATCTTGGGCCAGCGTTTTTGTCGGATCGGCAAATTCTTTTTGAGTCAAATAGCTAAGATTGTTAAGCGACATGCAGGCATTAATGCTCATTTCAAAGATGACAACGATCAAGAGCAGAAAATCTTTTGAATCAAAGTCTAATAATTTGTCTGGCAGTGCCATCAAAATAACCGTCAGCAAGGCAAAAACGGCTGAAATAATCAAAGTCTGTCTTGATGCAAAACTAAATTTCTTAAGGTTGACCGCAACGTAAATAATGACTCCGATATACAGAACTCCTGGCACTGTCAGGAAAATCCTTGTTTGACGGTTTTTTCTTGACAGTGCGGCATGTGCAAGAAAAATCATCCAAAAACTGACGATGAAAGAAAATCGATACGGATACCAAACTGGAAATTGCATTCCGTGCCAAAATAAATCAAGCGGTTCAAAGCACATCGACAAGATGAGAAAACAGGTAATGAGAAAAGCCGTAATCCTTGAGCGCAGTTTGATTTTTTTGCAAAAGAAGAACAGACAGAATGCAAACAATGCCAAACTTGAGATAAATAAATTCGGCTGACCTGACGGAAGCTGATCGAAATTAAAGGCACCCATTGTCAGTTTGGAAACCATTTTAATCGGATTATATTCAAGCTTAAAGCTGATTTTTTCTTGCGTGTATTGTCCCTTGCTTACGGACAGGGTGTAAAGAGTCGAAAGAAGTGTCAAACAGCCAACGCCAACGGCAAGCAAGGAGCTTCCAATAAAGATTGTGGCTTTTTTAAGCATGATTTTTGGAGTTTCGAAGGTGTCGCAAGCATACCAGACGAAAAAGAGAACTAAAAAGATGCAGATCATATAAGCCATGTAGTAGTTGACAATGATCATTAATCCGAGCAAAAGAACGTAGCAGGCAGGTTTTGCATTTTCCATCAGGTTATAGAAGCCGGCAATTATCAGCGGCAAAAAGACGCAGGCATCAAGCCACAGCAAATTGAATTGGTTGGCAACGAACCATCCCATCATTGCGTATGTAACGGCAAGCGCTGAATTGACAAGCTTTGTTTTTTCATTTCGTTTTTGAAGCAGCCAGGCCATTGCTAGACCGGAACATCCATACTTCAAAAGCGTGATGAGCATGATGCCTGCAGTGAGCGTTTTCCCCTTGAAAAACAGAAAAATCAGGTTGAACGGACTTAAGAGATAGTAGGCAAATTCTCCGATCATTTCCCCGCCAATCGCTTTTGAAAACGAATAGAAGATTTTTGCCGGATCGTGAAGCAGCGTGTCACGATATGCAGCAAAGAAGTCGACGTATTGCTGTCCCAAATCAACGGTTAAAAGACTGCTTTTGCCAAAGGGATACATTCCCCTGTAGATGAAGTAGCCAAGCATGATCGTGACAGGAACGAAGAATCCGACGAATAACGGATAATTTTTTTTGATGAATTCTTTTTTCATGAATTTCGATTCCCTTCGAATTAATTACGTATAGCATAACACCAGAAAGCTGAAAAAGATGCTTGAAAGCATAAATATGAAATAATTTTAAAAATTAGATAAGCTTGAGCAAATTTACTCAAATTTTATAACTAATATAGGCTATTTTAGCATATAATGAAAGGAGTACGCAGAATATGAGCTGTTTCAGATCATATATTTCACTGACTTGCTAAAATAGCGTATAATAAGCTGATGGGAACATCATCATGAAAAGATAGGAGTTTTTGGCGGTGAATTTTTTAAAAAAAGCCAGCAGCAATCACGATAAGAAAAATAAATCACATATTCCTTTCAGATTGAACTTTCTTTTTTTCGTCGTGTTCATTTTGTTTGCGGCTCTGATTGTCCAACTTGCATATTTGCAGATAGTTTTTGGACCACGTTTTGAGTCTGAAGCTCAAAGCGGTGACACAAGGACCGAAACGAAAAATGTTCAACGCGGGATGATTTATGATTCGACCGGTAAGGTTTTAGTGGCAAACAATACCTCAAGAGCGATTACCTACACCAAGCCGCTGATGATTTCTTCTTCTGACATGTTCAAGATTGCCAACAACTTGATAAAATATGTTGAAATTGAGCCAGGCGAACTGTCCGATTCCAATAAGGAAGACTATTATCTGGCCAATCCCAGGCATGAAAAGTTCGTCAAAAGTCAAATCAAGAATGCGAATAAAATTACCGATTCATCCAAGCTGTATCACATGGAACAGGATTATGTCAAAAAACACAGGCTTGGAATGAAGCTCACTGACAACCAAAAGCGAGCAGCGACTGTTTATTCAAAAATGAATGGCGCCTATTCACTTTCAACCGTTTATATCAAGACAAAAGACGTGACCGATAATGAAATGGCCGTCGTTGGCGAAAATCTCTCAGAGCTTCCAGGAATCAAAATCGGAACAAGCTGGACTCGTTCATATCCTAACGGCGATTCCGTCAAAAGCGTTATCGGGACTGTTACGACTGAAAAACAGGGCCTTCCGAGCGACATGATCAACACTTTGCTTGCAGAGGGGTATTCACGAAATGACAGCGTCGGTTCAAGTTACGTTGAATCACAATATGAAAATGTCTTGAAGGGAACCAAGGAGGTCATTAACGTTGAAACCAGAAATGACAAAATTGTCAAGGAAATTAAGCAATACGGCGGCAAAGCCGGTGACAACGTTGAATTGACGATTAATTCCGATTTTCAGAACAAGGTTCAAAAGATTATGAATGATTGTGTCAAATCGATTGTCGGAAGCAATCCGTATTCTCCTGGTGCCTATGCAGTAGTGATGAATCCGAATACCGGCGGCATCTATGCTTTGGCTGGCGTCAGTCGCAACGTGAAGACAGGAAAAATTACCGACAATGCTCTTGGAGCAATCAATCAGACTTATGTAATGGGTTCCGTCGTCAAGGGTGCAATGGTTCTCGGAGCTTTGAAATCAGGCGTGATTACACCGTCAAACAACACGCTGACGGATGAACCAATCAAGCTCAAAGGGACGGCAACCAAATCTTCCTGGTTCAATAAAACCGGCGGAGCAAACATGTCTTTGACGGCCTCCGATGCATTGGAAGTTTCTTCAAACTCGTACATGATGAAACTTGCCATGATGGAAGGTGGGTTCAACTATGTTCCCGGGTCTGCCTTGTCGCTTTCAAATTCGATTTTTGACAAGCTTCGTTCCAATTTCAAACAGTTTGGACTTGGCGTTAAGACAGGCATTGATATTCCAGGAGAAGCAAAGGGGTTTGAAGGACCTGCCAATCAGGCTCATATCGGTAATGCGCTCGATTTGTCGTTTGGCAACTATGATTCATATACGACGCTTCAATTGGCACAGTACATTTCAACGATTGCAAATGGCGGTTACAGACTGCAGCCGCACTTGCTTAAATCCATTCGCTCCACCAATCGTGACGGTTCGCTTGGAGAGGTGAAATATGAATTTGAGCCGAATGTTTTGAACGTTGTTGGTGCAACGGATTCACAGTGGAACGTCGTCAAGGAAGGGCTTTGGAAAGTTGTTCACGGCACCAGTTCCTACAGAACGGGGACAAGGCTTGCAGACATCAAGCCGGCAGTATGTGCCAAGTCTGGTACTGCTCAGACGTTTTATAATACTGCAGAAACTGAAACGCTCAGTCTTGTCACCTATGCTCCGCAAAAAAATCCTCAAGTTGCAATTGCCGTAGCTTTCCCTAACATCAGCGACAGTTCCTGCAGCATCAATGCAACAGCAGTTAAGGAAATTTACGATGCTTATTGGAAAACCGTGCAGACAAGTGATGGTTTAAAGTAGCAAAAGCACCAAGTTGAGTGTATTTTTACTGTCAAGTAAAAATACTTAACGAAAAACTGAAAAAATACTGGTAATCAAACCGAAAAGATGATATGATATTAAGCGTTGGAGTTGCACCTTTGCAATTCGTTAAATGATACGTAAGTTTGGAGGTTTGAAAATGCGCGTAAACATCACATTGGAATGCACGGAATGTCATGAACAAACATACTTGACAAACAAGAACAAGCGTAACAATCCTGATCGTCTTGAGCTTAAGAAGTATTGCCCACGCGATCGCAAAGTTACATTACATCGTGAAACAAAATAACAACAGGCTTAAAACCCTGTTGTTTTTTTATTAGTGAATATAACCGCTTACAAGAGTGTGATTTTAATGAAGAATGCTTTTAGAAACAGACAGTTTGAAATAATCAGACATC
>NZ_DAIUCE010000034.1:0-17965 GCF_036846325.1 Ligilactobacillus sp.
CACGAACTTATCATGAGCCTTGTTGCTGGTCTGAGCCCGATTAACAAGGTGTGGAAGCGAGCGGTCATGAGCCCGTACGCAAGCATTGGGCGACCGAAGGCGAGCTTGTCTCGTCCAGGGAGACCTTGGTTGCGATAGGGTGAATGCGAGCTGGAACCTGATTAAGACAAGGTGTGGAGCCGAACGCCAGAACAATGATTTGAAGTGGCCTGGAAAAATATGTCTCGAACAAAATTCCCGGATGATTTGCAATTAACTGCAAATCATCCGGGAATTTGTTTGTGTATGCGACGTTAAATGTGTGCTTTGACCGCAACCAAGGGCTGCCATTTACGGGAAAATCCCAAAAATCGCCGTTTTGCCCGTAATCCCGCCTTGGAGTCCTGATTGAACAGGCGATTCTCAGCACTGCATTTAATTCATGTCTCAAAACTGAAAGAATGCCGGACGGAATCAGCAAATTGCGATGTTTTTTTCCCAGCCTCTTTTCATTATAGGGTCCGCACTTTGCCAAATGCAGCGCCTGCGATATCAGAAGCAGACCAGCACCCTGTATTTCGGCAAAGACGGTCCGCTTTCGCATCTTGCACCAGTATCCGCTACCTGGGGCTCAGCCCGCATTTCCGTCTTTCTCTAAGTTCTTAAATATAGTAAAATTAACGTATCGACTTGTTGTTGCTGGAATATTTAGGGAGGTATTTCCTTTGAACTTATGGAATAGATTTTTGGAAAACGTACGCCTGAGACGCTTCGTCGTCTTGATTGGGATTATCGGAATTCTGTATGTTTCGCGAAGCATCATCAGCGTGATTCTGCTGACGTTCATCTTCACGTTTTTGATCACGCGCCTGATAATGGCGATTCACCGACACATCAGAATTCCGTCGCAGCTGATAGTGATTGCCGTATATCTGGCATTGATCGGCCTGATATATCTGGCGGTGACCGTGTATGTTCCGAAATTGATCAGTCAGTCGGAAGCGATGGTTGCTTCAGTGCTTAAGTTTTACCAAAATCCGCCAAAAGGGGCAAACGAGGTCATCAACTTCATCAGCGGATACGTTGGCAAGCTTGACGTCATGAATCAGGTCAAAGGAAGTTTCGAAATCGTGATGAAGTACGTTACGAGCATTGGTTCAATGGGATTCACGCTGTTCATGTCGCTTCTTTTGAGTTTCTTCTTTACGATTGAGGAACGTCAGATGGCGGAATTTTCGAAAAGCTTTTTGACGAGCGGCCCCTTTGCGTGGGTGTTCCAGGATATCTACTACTTTGCAAAGATCTTCGTAAATACGTTCGGTGTCGTGATGGAAGCACAGTTCATGATAGCAATCGTAAATACAGTGATTACTACCACATGTCTCGGATTCATGAAGATGCCGCAGCTTTTCAGTTTGAGCCTGATGATCTTCGTACTCAGTCTGATTCCCGTTGCCGGCGTGATTGTTTCTGCAGTTCCGCTTTGCTTCATCGGCTATACCGTTGGCGGTCTGAGAGATGTCTTCTACATCATTATTCTGCTGATCGTGGTTCATGCGATCGAGTCTTACGTGCTTAATCCTAAACTGATGTCCAGCCGGACCGAACTGCCGATTTTCTACACGTTCGTTGTCCTGTTCGTTTCGGAACATCTTTTTGGAACCTGGGGTCTGATTGTCGGCATTCCGATTTTCACGTTCATGCTTGATGTCCTGGGAGTCAAGCCCGTTCACACAAAGCATGGTAAATTTGAAAAATTAAGAAAGCAGGAAAAACAAAATGAACAAGAATGAGTTTTTAAGCGAATATGCTGTCGACAGACGCAACACTTGCTGCGTCAAGTGGGATGATTTAAAGGAAAGCTTTGGCGAAGATGACCTGCTGCCTTTTTGGGTTGCGGATATGGAATTCAAGATCCCGGAACAGGCGCAAAAAGCGTTGGAAGAACGCATCAGGCACGGTGTTTTCGGCTATTCGCTGACACCTGAGGGATATTATGAAGCATACATGAACTGGCAGGAGAAACGTTACGGCACTGAACTTCATCAGGAGTGGATCCGTTTCGGTTCGGGCGTCGTTCAGTCAATCAGCGCGTTCGTGCAGATTCTGACTCAGCCGGGGGATGCCGTGATGATTCTGCAGCCGGTCTACAATCCGTTTGCTGAAGTCGTCAAAAATACCGGACGCAGGCTCGTTGTTTCCGAGCTTAAGAATTCAAGCGAGACTTACTCGCTTGATCTGGTGGACATGGAACAGAAAATCGATGAAGAAGACGTTAAACTGCTGATTTTCTGCAGTCCTCACAATCCTGTCGGAAGAGTCTGGAGCGCAGAAGAACTTGAGGAAATGCTCGAACTTTGCAAAAACAGGCATGTTCGCGTGATTTTTGACGAGATTCACCACGATTTGATCGTCGGCAAAAGACCGTTCGTGTCCGGGCTTTCAGTTAGAGACGGATATTATCGCGACAATCTCGTCGTGCTTGATTCAGCTTCAAAGACATTCAACATGGCGGCTTTTGACAACAGTCACGTGATTGTGCCGAATCCGCAGATCATGAGAAAGTACGACCGCTTTGTTGAAATGCAGAAGATTCCGGATGGAAATCTGCTTGGAAAAGTTGCCGGGGAGGCTGCTTACCGGAGTGGTGAGGAATGGCTTAACGGTCTGCTTGAAGTCGTGCGCACAAACTATGAATATGTCAGGGAGCAGTTACAGTCTGCATTTCCTGAAATCGGATGTTCCGAACTTGAGGGAACCTATCTCATGTGGATCAATCTTGAACCGGTCGTTTCAGACGCAGACGTTGAAGACGTCATCAAGCGCGATGCAAAACTTGCCGTTGATTTTGGCGATTGGTTCGGAAAAGGTGGGGCAGGACACATCAGATTCAATCTGGCAACGACTCCTGAAAATGTCAGAAAGGCGACTGAAGCCATGATTTCTGCAATCGGACGCTATAAGCGACAATAATTTTTGTAAAAAGCTACCAATTTTCGCATTTTCAGTGTAAAATATGGTTGTATCATATTCTAAGAAAGAGGTTTGTACTAAATGGCAAAATTAGTATTTATCCGTCACGGCCAAAGTGAATGGAACTTGAAGAACTTGTTCACTGGCTGGGTTGACGTTAATTTGAGCGAAAAAGGCGAACAGGAAGCAAAGGAAGCAGGTCGCAAGCTTAAGGAAGCCGGCATCGAATTTGATCAGGCTTACACATCAGTTTTGACGCGTGCCATCAAGACGCTTCACTTCGCACTTGAAGAATCAGGCCAGCTCTGGGTTCCTGAAACGAAGACATGGCGTTTGAACGAACGTCATTACGGCGCATTGCAAGGCCAGAACAAGGCTGAAGCAGCTGAAAAGTTCGGTGAAGAACAAGTTCACATCTGGCGTCGTTCATACGATGTATTGCCTCCGCTCTTGAGCGCAGACGATGAAGGTTCTGCAGCAAACGATCGTCGTTATGCAAACCTTGACCCACGCATCGTTCCTGGTGGCGAAAACTTGAAGGTTACGTTGGAACGCGTTATCCCATTCTGGGAAGATCATATCGCTCCAGATTTGTTGGCCGGCAAGAACGTTATCGTTGCTGCACACGGCAACTCATTGCGTGCTTTGACGAAGTACATCGAACAAATCTCTGACGAAGACATCATGAACGTTGAAATGGCAACTGGTCAACCAGTTGTTTACGACTTGGATGACAAGTTGAACATCGTTTCAAAGGAAAAGCTTTAATCTGTATTTTTCTGATGGAAGAAGCGTGCTCTCCACTGCGAGAGCACGCTTTTTTGCGTATTTTGCGATCAAGTGGCGCTTATTCACTAAGAAATGCTTAAAAATATCGTCTCACAAGTGCTTTGACTGGTATTTTTCAATTCTTCTTCGTTATCATTAAGGTGAAGGGGAAGCAGTAAAACAGATCACGAGGGGGTATTTTTATGTGTACCGCAGTAACATTTACAGACGTGAAGAATCATCACTATCTGGCACGGACAATGGATTTTTCGTTTGAACTGGATACGAGAATCGTTTCGATTCCTGAAGGCCATGTGTTTTCATCACTGGTTTCCGACAGCAGTTTCAAGTCAGAGCACGCATTTCTTGCTGCCGGTCAGGAAATTGAAGGATACGGGTATTCGTTCGGGGACGGATTCAATGAAAAGGGGTTTGCAATCGCATCCTTGTATTTTGAAAGCTATGCCAGATACAGTGCTGCGCCGGTCCGTGGCAAGACAAACCTTGCTTCGACCGATCTGGTTGCATGGGCGCTCGGCAATGCCGGAAGCGTCGACGAATTTGCCCGGAAAATTTCAGACATCAATATCGTTGACATCGTCAATCCGGTAATCATGAAGGAAGTGCCCCTTCACTGGATCGTGGCTGACAGTTCCGGAAACGACGGTGTGCTTGAGATTACGGAGAGCGGAGTTCATTTTTATCGCAACCTGGTGGGAGTGATGACGAATCCGCCTGAATTTCCGTGGCATATGGAAAATTTGAATCATTACAACAATTTGCAGCCAACGGATTTCGGTTCCAAAAACTACGGTGACTTTACGACTTTCTGGGACGGACCGGGTTCAGGCACGCGCGGACTTCCGGGAGATTACACTTCGATTTCGCGTTTTGTCAGGGCGGCATACGTGCGTCAGTATTCTGAAAGGAAAAACGGTCTGGTGGCGCTCTCTCACATTTTGAATTCAGTTGATATTCCAAAAGGCGTCAAGAAAAAGACTGACGGTCTTTCGGACTATACGCAGTACAGGATGATGATTGACCTGAGCGGAAGGTGCTGCTATTTCAGGCGCTACGGGGATGCAGCCAGTGCAAGGTACTGTCTTGACGCTTCTTCAGATTTGGTTGAAGAACTTTCATGATGGATGCCTTGACATTCTCATTTTAACATAATAAACTTATCATCATGATAATCAGATTTTAACGGTGAGGATGAGAAGAGTAGGGCCGGAAATCCTGACAGAGACCGCGGAAGGTGAGAGAGCGGAGGAACGAACGGGCTGAAGATGAACTCGGAGCCAGGCTTTCCGTCAAGTCGGAATGCCCGTCGGGACACGTTACAGTCCATGGCATGACATTGCCGTTGAGATCATGGATTAATTACATGGTGAATCAGGGTGGTACCACGGGTCCACATCGTCCCTGACCGTTTGAGACGGTCGGGGACTTTTTAGCATTGGAGGTCTTTTTCATGACAGAATTCCTGACAAGGCTTGTGCATGGCAGAAGCCAGAATGACAACAACACCGGGGCAGTTAACGTCCCAATCTACACATCGTCGACGTACGCATATGAGACGGCGTCTTCGAAGGTGAAGTACGACTACTCACGTTCGGGCAATCCGACGAGAAACTATCTGGAAGAACAGGTTGCCGACCTGGAGAACGGGACGCGCGGATTTGCCTTCTCATCAGGCGTTGCCGCAATTCATGCCGTGCTGGCGATTTTCAGGCCGGGCGACCATATCATCATCAGCCGGCAGATTTACGGTGGCACGTTCCGGCTGATTCACGAGTACTTCGAGCGCTGGGGGATTGAGACCACTCCTGTTGACATGAGAAATCCCTCTGAAATCGAGGCAGCGGTCAGGGACAACACCAAGGCAGTCTACTTCGAGACGTTCAGCAACCCGCTGCTTGAGGTGACTTCAGTCAGGGATGTTTCGGGAGTTGCGTCGAAACACGGACTGCTGACGATTGTCGACAACACGTTTCTTACGCCGTATCTGCAGCAGCCGCTTGATCTTGGTGCGGACATCGTCATTCATTCCGCAACAAAGTACCTTTCCGGACATTCTGACGTAATTGCCGGCGTGGTCGCAGTCAGAAACGAGGAACTCGCCGAGCGCATCTACTTCAACCAGAATGCGCTGGGTGGGGTGCTGTCACCCGAGGACTCGAACCTGGTGCGCAGGGGCATTCAGACGTTAGGGGTCAGAATGGACCGCCATCTGGAAAATGCAGAGGCGGTAGTGCATTTTCTGGTGGAATCGCCATTCGTGAAGAAGGTGTTCTATCCGGGACTTGAGGATGATCCTGGACATGAGGTTGCAGGCAGGGAATGCCGGGGGTTCGGCGGCATCGTGTCATTTGAGGTGGATGATTCCGTCGATCCGGAGAAGTTCGTCAACGGGCTTGAGCTGATTCAGCTTGCGGTCAGTCTCGGTGCGGTCGAGAGTCTGATTGAGCTTCCGTCGAAGATGACTCATGCCGAGCTTTCGGAGGAAGAGCAGAAAAAGGCAGGCATCACGCCGGGACTGGTCAGGCTGTCAGTCGGCATTGAGGATGCGGAAGACATTGTTGCTGACCTGAAGCAGGCACTTGAGGCAGCAAGTGAAAATCAAGGCAGGTAGGATGAATCATGACTAGAAAAATAGCAGTTGAAACACTTCTGGCACAGGCCGGAAACAGAAATGACGGGGATGCGCAGTGTTCGGTGTCGACGCCGATTTATCTGTCATCCAACTTCAGACATGCAAGTCTGGAGGAGGCAAGGAACTTTGATGAGAAGACGCAGTATGCGTATTCAAGAATGTCAACGCCGACGCGGCGTGTGCTTGAGAAGACGCTTTCCGAGCTTGAGTGCGGCGTGCAGGCATTTGCGGTCAGTTCGGGGATGGCGGCAGTCAAGCTTGCCCTGAGTGTTCTGAAGCAGGGCGATCATGTGGTTTCACTTGATGATCTCTACGGCGGAACGTTCCGCTATTTCGACTATCTTCATGAACACTGCGGCGTTGACTTCTCGAAGTGGGACGGCCGAAGCCTTGCGGAACTGAAGGAACTTCTGAACGAAAGGACGCGCCTGGTCTGGATCGAGACGCCGTCGAACCCGACGATGAAGGAAGTCGACATTGAGAAACTTGCGGAACTTGTCCACTCGTTTTCATCTGACATCATCGTGGCAGTGGACAACACGTTCTACACGCCAATCTATCAGAAACCGCTGGAACTTGGTGCGGACGTCGTCGTCCATTCCGCAACGAAGTATCTTTCCGGACACAACGACCTGCTCGGCGGCGTGGTCGTTGCCGGAAGCAGCAAACTTGCAGATGAGCTGTACTTCAACAACATCACGATGGGCGCCAACCTCGATCCGTTTGACTCGTGGCTTCTGTTAAGGAGTCTGAAGACTTTGCCGATTAGAATGAGGGCCCACACGGAAAATGCACGCGCCGTTGCTTCATGGCTTGAAAAAAGAGATGATGTTGAACGCGTCCTTTATCCGGGAAAGGGTGGGATGATCAGCTTTTATCTCAAGGACGAGGAAAAGGTGGCGCATCTTCTGAAGAGCCTTGAAATCATCTCCTTTGCCGAAAGCCTCGGTGGTGTCGAAAGCCTGATCACCGTTCCCTACGTTCAGACGCACCATGACATGCCTGTGGAAGAAAGACTGCGGCTTGGAATCACTCCCGAACTGCTCAGGCTTTCAGTCGGACTTGAAAACAGTGCTGACCTGATTTCCGATCTGGAACAGGCACTTGGATGACGGCCAGATTAATATCTTCAGGAAAGGTCGGGAAAATCCCGGCTTTTTTTGTGCATCAAGGCTTAAAAATGCCGGTTATTGGTGCTTTAAGAAAGCAGAAGACAAACATTGCAAAAAAACATCGAGAAAATGTTTGACAATTCTCAGTTTCAAGTGTATGGTTAGTGCATAAACAAATTTTAAGAAAAGGAGACGCGAATCTTATGACAAAGTTCGTTTCATCAATGATGAATACTTGCTGCTGCTGCATGTGTGAATGCTGCGGCCATTTTGTCATACCTGAAACGATTCGTGCTACCATAGTCGGCTGAGGTTTTCTTCTGATACCTCGAGGAAACCGGATTCTGTGATTCATGCGAGTCGCAGGATCCGGTTTTTTGTTTATTAATCCGAACTTTCCGATGCGCACGGAAGGTTCATCCGGGAGTTGATGCTAAATGAGTTTTGATGTGATGAGGTCAGCGCTGCCGATGTTTCTCAGCGGGCTGAAGCTGACCTTGCTGTATTCTTTTTTCGGGATTGCCGGTTCAATTGCCGTCGGACTCTTCTGCAGTCTGGTGAAGTACTTCAAGGTTCCGGTGGCGCGGCGGATTGTCTCTGCATACGTCGAGCTTTCACGCAATACGCCGCTCTTGATTCAGCTGTTTTTCCTCTATTACGCTTTTCCCGTCATCGGGCTGAAAATGAGCGCTTCGACCTGCGGCATCGCCGGCTTGATTTTTCTTGGCGGAGCATATATGGCGGAAGGTTTTAACGGCGGGCTTGATGCGGTTCCCAAAAGCCAGATCGATTCGGGAAAAGCAATCGGAATGTCGAAAGCACAGCTTGCATTTTACGTCGTTTTTCCCCAGGGACTTGCGTTGAGCGTTCCTGCACTGTCGGCAAACATCATTTTTTTGATCAAGGAAACGTCGATTTTTTCCGTGATTGCCATTCCGGAGCTGACGAATACGGCGCTTGATCTCATCGGACTCTATTACAGATCAAACGAGTATCTGCTCATGTTGGTCGTCTTTTATGCGCTGATTCTGATTCCGTTGATACTGCTGCTTGACTGGCTTGAAAGGAGGGTTCGTTATGGCACATTCGGGAATTGAGGTCTTGTTTCAGGGGAAAAATTTTCTCAGACTGATGGGAGGCCTTTGGACGTCCGTTTGGATTGCCGGCGTATCGCTTGGGTTCGGACTTTTGCTTGGGACTTTTCTTGGCGTTTTGCGGACTTTGAAAAATGCAGTGCTTCGAGTCGTCCTGCGCTTGTATCTGGAATTTTTCAGAATCGTTCCGACGATCGTGCTGCTCTTTTTGGTTTACTACATTTTGCCGCGGCAGTTTCATGTCGAAGTTTCGGCTGAGTGGATGGCCGTTTTGGCATTTTCGCTTTGGATTTCGGCAGAATTTTCGGACATCGTTCGCGGAGCGCTGGAATCAGTTCCGAAACACCAAAGAGAAGCCGGACTCGCGCTTGGATTGACCAAAGGCCAGCTTTTCGTTCATGTTTTGATGCCGCAGGCATTCATGCTTGAACTTCCCGCTGCCATCAACCTTGCGACGCGCGTCGTCAAAACGACGTCCTTGCTGATGATCATCAGCGTGATGGACGTCATCAACGTTGGTCAGCAGATCATCGAGGCAAACAATCAGCAATATCCAAGCGGAGTTTTTTGGATCTACGGATTTATTTTCATGCTGTATTTCATCGTTGACTATCCGTTGTCTTTAATCTCAAGGATGCTGCAGCAAAAATTTTCAGCGAACCTTTAGGAGGAAAATATGGCAGAAGAAATTTTACGAGTTGATAATCTTGACAAGTTTTACGGAGACTGGCAGGCATTGCACGAAATCAGTTTTTCGATTGAACGCGGTGAGGTCTTGACGCTTCTTGGTCCGTCCGGATCCGGCAAAAGCACGCTGATTCGCTGTTTGAACGGTTTGGAGGAATATCGCAGCGGAACGATTGTCTTTGAAGGTCAAAAAATCGTTCCGAGCGAAAAAAACTGGCAGAAGATTCGCCAGAAAATCGGGATGGTGTTTCAAAGCTATGATCTGTTTCCGAATCTGACGGTAATGGGCAATATTTTGCTCGGACCGACAAAGGTTCAAAAAAGGCCCGAATCAGAAGTGAAAGAAGAAGCGCTTGATCTGCTTGAAAGGGTAGGGCTGAAAGAATATGCGGATGCCTATCCGAGACAGCTTTCCGGTGGTCAGAAGCAGCGCATTGCAATCGTCAGGGCGCTGGCTTTGAAACCGGAACTGATGCTTTTTGACGAAGTCACGGCCTCGCTTGATCCGGAAATGGTTCGCGGAGTTTTGGAAATTATCAGGGAATTAGCAGAAAAAGACGACATGACGATGATTATCGTGACGCACGAGATGAATTTTGCGGAAAAAATTGCCGACAAGGTCTTGTTTTTAGAAGACGGCAAGATTTTAGAGCAAACGGACGGCAAAACGTTCTTCAGAAATCCGCAAACTGATCGTGCCAGAGAATTTTTGAAATCAATGGACTTTTAACGGGGGAATTTATCATGAAAAAAACAATTATTAAAGGATTGACGGTTTTAGGCGCAGCATTGACGTTTGCAGCGTTTGGACAAAACACGACGGTCAAGGCGGATTCTTCGGTCACGGCCATTAAGAAACGCGGAACTGTCAGAATCGCAACCTTTGGCGATTTGCCGCCATACGGCTGGGTCAACAAGGACGGAAAGCGCGTGGGGTATGACGTGGCACTCGGTCGCAAGATTGCAAAAGATCTTGGCGTCAAAGCCAAATTCATCCAGGTAAATGCCAATAATCGCGTCGATGCCTTGAATTCGGACAAAGCAGACATCGTGCTTGCCAATTTCACGGTGACGCCTGAAAGAAAACAGGTCATCGATTTTGCCAAGCCGTACATGAAGGTTTCGATCGGTATTGTTTCCAAGAAATCTGCACCGATTACGAAAGTTTCGCAGCTCAAGGGAAAGAAACTGATCGTCAATAAAGGGACGACTGCCGAAAGCTATTTTACGACGAAACAAAAAGGCGTGGATCTTTTGAAATTTGACTCCAAGACGCAGCAGTTCAACGCTTTGAAGAATGACCGCGGCGTGGCCTTGGCAGACGATAATTCATTCCTTTATGCATGGGTCAAGAACCATCCGAAGTATACGGTCGGCATCAAGACGCTTGGACCGAACCAGTTCATCGCTCCAGGAATCAAGAAAGGCAACAAGTCTTTGCTGAAGTGGACCAACAGGGAAATCGGCAGGCTTACCAAGCATGGCTTCTTCAAGCAGGACTTTGACAAAGAACTCAAGCCTTACTTTGGCAGGGAAATCAAGGCATCCGACATCGTCATTGACAAATAGGCGCAGGTCATCACGGGGCCGTCCGGTAATGGGCGGCCTCTTTTTGCGTTCATATCAGTAATTACGCAGGAGGGGGCTGTCTTTAATGTCACAATAGTTGACTGATGGGAACGGAAAACAATGAATGAAAGATTTTCCTGAATTCTGCTGGTGTTTCCGGAACCGGCTTTGAAACCCATAGTTCGATTATTGAAAAAAAGAACAGATAGGTTAAGTTCTCAGCGTAGTATGATGGAACAGTTCGACAATCATATTCTGACTTGAAGGATGAAACCCATTTGCTGTAGTTTGCTTTCAAGTAATCAATCCAGTATGGGTGCAGGGGACTGGTATATAGTATTTTCAGAATTTCACGATTCTCGTAGATTAAGGGAAGTATCTCATTGGAAATGACATCAATGATTCCAATCCCTTGGGTAACGCCATTGGGATGGTTATTGATGCATTCCGATATCTTTGCATCGACACTTTCTTCTATGCAGGGAATAACATCTTCGACAGAATCGAAGTGATTGTAGAAGGTGGCTCTTGATACACCGGCAACATTGGTTATGTCACTGATGGAAATTTCGAGTGAGTTGTGCAGGTCCACAAGATATAAATATGAATCCATGATTTTCTTTACTGACTTGTTCATGTGCTTCTCCTGAAAACTTTTTAGTTCATTATACACCCGGTTGTGACACCGATGGTAAAAGTGTCGTCAAAGGTGATTTTATTATCGTAAACGGTAGATTAGTTGACTTTTACTTTAATAGATTCGGGACACCTTTGGTCAATAATCATATCACGATTTTTTAACGTATTCATCATATACAGAAAAATGATATATTTTTGAAATCGACACAAAGAACTTAAAAGTAATAGTTATATTTCGCCAAATTGCTATTGAAAAATATGTTTACACTGCATATGATGGGCCGTTAAGATTGGTGATCTGGAAAAAATATTTAAGAAAGCATTAAATTAATACATTCCTTTTTGACAAAGAGTATAGAATACAAACGGGATGTAGTATGTTAGCAAGGAAATGCTTTTGGCGCTTAGACAAAGTGTCCAAATTGAATTAATTAGGAAAAGTAGTTAGTATATGTTACATAGTGTGGGTCACTAATAAAATTAAAGGAGGAAAATAGTACGCTGGATGTCAGGGCGTATCCATCAGCGGGTGCTCTATATCCTATCGAGGTTTATGTAGTAGCAAATAATGTTGAATATTTGAAAAAAGGGGTTTACCACTATAACGTGGCAGAGAATTGTTTAGAGTATATTTTAAATTTAAGTGAAAATGATTTGACAAATAAATTTAATATTCGCGATCAGTCAATTGATTGTGCACCTATTACAATTCTCTTAACAGCAATGTTTCATAGAACTATATATAAGTACGGAAATCGTGGTTATCGTTTCATACTCACTGAATCAGGACATCTATTACAAAATATTGCGCTGTTGTCAACTTCATATGGAATGGGAACGTGTGATGTCGGTGGATATGAGGATGACGAAATTAATGAAATGCTTGGTATTGATGGAATGACTGAATCCGTGATAGGTGAAGTGGCATTAGGATTATGCGGAGATAATGGTAATGAAATGCCGGGTATTTATGGAAAGGGGGATGAAGATGGCGGATTTAGTAAAAGTTGAAGACGTTTCCTTCAGGTATGGGAGAGATGAAGAATATGCATTGCAAAACATCACCTTTTCCGTTCGTGAAGGAGAGATATTAGGGATTGTAGGTCCAAACGGAGCTGGGAAGACGACACTGTTGTCCTTGTTGGAGGGATTACATCAGCCTGAAAGCGGCCGGATAATTGCCGCTCCAAATTTAAGGACAGGGATTCTCTTTCAAGTCAATGGTTATTTTGATAATTTGTCTGTTTTTGAAAATATTGATATGTTTCAATCCATGTATCGCAATGCTTATGATTTCGAAGAGCTTGACAGGATTGTTGATCTGGAGGATATAAAGGGGAAGAAGGTAATGGAATTGTCTGGTGGTCAGCGCCAGAGATTTTTTCTGGCGCTGAGTGTTTTAAATCGGCCGGATATTCTCATTTTGGATGAACCGACTACAGGGCTCGATCCCAATGCTCGATTGATGTTGTGGAATCTTATTCGGAAAGTGGCCGGGACGGTAATTGTAACTTCTCATTATATGGATGAGGTGGAGAATCTATGTGATCGAGTCTGTTTTGTTGACAAGGGGAGACTCTTTGCTGTAGATAGCCCGAAGAAGCTGATTAAGCTGAGTCATGTCAAAGGATATGTTACTTTTTCCTGCAAGGATAGGGATGTTATTGATGAATTGTCTGAAAGTGAGGAAATCTCCCGTTTGGACGTTGATACCTATCGCGTAGGTACCGAACGGGTTGATGACCTGATTGAGACTCTGGTCGGTAAATATGGTGGTCATGTTTATAATATCAATTCCAGGAAACCCGGATTGGCAGACGCTTATTGTGAAATAACCGGCGGAGTCATCGAGGAGGGATGACAAGTGAAGACATTGAAAATAGTGGTATATATTTTAAAAAATGAATTTCGCAATAAGCAGGCAGTGATATTCTCGCTGATGCTGCCGATTGTTCTTTTGATACTGATGGGAACTACCGATAAAGCTCAAGTTGGTTATTTTTATCCGGGGATAGTGGCAATTGCATTTGGAACCATGGGGTTAGTAGGCATTTCGTCTCAGATTACCGGGTATCTGGAACGGGACGTGTTCAAGCGCATAATTGTAACTGATCAGCGGATAGGAAGCTTCATTCTTATGGACTGTATGGCCCAGGTTCTGTTCATGAGCATTCAATTCATATTGATTACGGTAGTGGCCAGGTTGGGATATAACGCTAAGTTTGACATTGATGTCAGGTATTTTCCGCTTATGATAGTGGAAATTGTCCTGGGAATGATTTCGTTGATGTCCATGGGGGTGATTATTGGAGGAATAGCTAAAAACACCAAGACAGCTTCAACTATAGGCAATGCAGTTATGGTGGTAATGCTCTTTGTCGGAAATACTCTTTTCCCATCCGATGGTTGGCCGAAAATCATACGTGTTGCCGCCAAATATCTTCCGATGAACAATTTAACGGATGCAATGCGAAGAACATTGATTTTACACACGCAGTCCGTTCATCAGGCATTTTTCCAAATATCATGTCTCTCAGTCTGCGCCATAGTCGGACTTGTATTAGGCATCCTTCTGACAGGCAGGAATGCAGTTGCAACGCATTGAATCCAGCGTGACTCCGGGTGTCTTGTGTCGACGCCGATGATTATCGTGAAGCTTATTTTTTCACCAAGTCTTTTCTTTTCATTCTCATTTTGCTATAATTGAACCGAATAATGAAAGCTGGGGTGCCGTTTGGCTGAGATTATACCCATGAACCTGATCTGGTCAATACCAGCGTAGGGAGCTTTGACGATCAAGAGTTGGTGCGCTTATTGGCGTTTATTTGAATTGCTGATTTGTCGAAAAAAGTCGAAGTCAACCCCCTTGCTTTTATTAAAAGACAAGGGGGATTTTTTTATGCAAACCTATGATGCAAAGAAGCAAAGGAAGACTTGGGCGCTTAAGGACGTCATTTTTCTGGCAGTCATCGGAATATTTTTCGGAATCATTTATCAAGTGTGGAGCTATGCATATTACGCAATGGCCGCAACTCCGCTCAAACCGTTTGCAAATGACGCAACGCTTGGCGTGTGGATCATGGCTGGACCTTTGGCCGGTGTCCTGATCAGGAAGGCCGGTGCATCCGTCATCGGCGAAATGCTTGCTGCCGCAGTTGAGATGTTGCTGTTCTCAAGCTGGGGCGCTTCGACGCTGCTTTCCGGTTTTGTTCAAGGCATCGGCAGCGAACTTGGCTTTGCGGCAACCGGTTATCGCGATTGGGGCAAGCGCGGTCTGTTCCTTTCGACGCTGTTTACGACGATCATCACTTTTGTATGGGATCTTGCCCAGTCAGGATACATGGAATATCATTTGCCGCTCTTGGTTGCGCTGTTTATCGTCCGCTTCATTTCAATCGGCTTTTTTGCCGGCGTTTTGGTTGCAATGATTGCCAAAATGGTTGACAAGGCTGGTATCTTGAAGAAATGACGAGCCTCAGACTTTCTGACGTGACGTTTTCGTATGATGATTGCGAAGGACCGATCGTGGAAAATTTTTCATATGAGCTCGACGAAGGCACGATCAGTCTGATCAGCGGACCGTCCGGCTGCGGCAAGTCGACGGTTTTCAAGCTGATGGCCGGACTTTTGCCGCAGTACGGCGGCAAGATCTTATCCGGCAAGGTTCTTTTGGAAAATGCAGAGATCGAATCCGTCGTGCCGTTTGAGCGCGCCAAACGAGTCGCGATGCTGTTTCAAAATCCGAATCGTCAATTTGCGATGAAAACCGTCTTTTCACAATTCGTCTTTGCGTTGGAAAATCTTCAGCTTGATCATCAGGAAATCGAAGAACGAATCAACGATGCTTTGAAGCGTTTTAAACTTGAAGATTTCAAAGACCGAAATCTGCAGGAATTATCCGGCGGAGAACAGCAAAGAATTGCTTTGGCATTGGTCTATTCGCTTAAAAGCTCAGTTATTTTGCTCGACGAGCCGTTTGCAAACGTTGATCCCGAAAACAGGAGCAAACTTCTTGAAGATTTGAAAAGACTGCAAAAAGAACAACGAAAAACGATCCTGATTTCCGATCATGATTCGAGCGGATATTTTGGAATAGTCGATCATTGGTATCGTTTCAGTTCACAAGGCTTTGTCGAAAAAGACGTCAACGAGCTGAAAACAAGAGAACAACAGCCAAAAGTAATTGGAATGCCGAAGAATGACGCAAGACTTTTCTGGGATGACCTTGGCTTTGAAGTTTCCAAAAGAAAATTGCTCAGCGATTCTTCTTTTTGCCTGCCGACTGGTCAGATCGGACTTCTCTCCGGAAAAAACGGCTGCGGCAAATCAACGCTTTTTGCCTGTCTTTGCAAGCTGCATGAAAAAACCGGCAAAATAACGTTTGATCAAAAAGATTCAGATAAAATCAAGCTCTCAAAATGGGCGAAAAACGTCGGCTACGCATTCCAGAACAGTCTTGATCAGTTCATCAAACTGACCGTTGAAGAAGAAATTCTGGCTTCAAGGAAAAATACGCGGCATAAGGATTATTGGAGCGAAGAAAGAATGCAAAAGGCAATCAAAGCTCTGAATTTGACAGGCGTCATGAAGCATTCGGTCTACCGGATTTCCGGCGGACAGCAAAAGAAACTGCAGCTGTTGATCATGCTGATCATGGCTCAGCCGATTCTGTTGATCGATGAGCCTTTTGCGGGACTCGATCAAGAGTCGCTTGAAGTTTCGTGCTCATTGCTGAAGGAAACGGTCGAAAATCTGCAGCTGAGCGTGCTGTTGATTTCGCACCAGCGCGTAAGAGTCGTTTCATTCATGGATTATGAAATTTCTTTGGAAGACGGAATTTTGAAAGAGGTGAGCGCATGAATCCGGCAGCAGTTTTTGTCTTGATGCTTGGCATCGGCATTCCGTTGACGTTCATCAAAAGCGTGATCTTGAACGTTGTCGTCAGCAGCGTTTGTCTGGCTTATCTTTTATTTTGCAAGGTCAAGCCCAGAACTTTGCTGACCATGCTGTTGGTGGCATTGCCGCTTGCTTTTGGCAGCTACGTTTCACAACGCTTTTACGCATCGCACGATCAGGTTCACATGGCCTGGATCTATGCTACGAGAATCATTGCTTATCTGACCCTTGGAGCAACGCTGACTTTGCCGAATTCGGTCGAAAGGATTTTGTTTAATTTGGCGGATCACCTGCATTTTTCAGAAACGTTCGTTTATGGGATGCTGTCATCGTTCAATATGATTCATACCATCAAAGTTCAATGGCAAAGAATCAAGTATTCTGCTTTGGTCAGAGGGGAGCGGTACCGGCTTTTTCAGCCGGCGCTTTATTTGCGGATCATCGTCGTTTCGCTGAATCTTTCCGGTGACCTGGCACAGGCGATGACGTCGCAGGGATTTTCGGAAGGCTTTTCCAGAACGCGCTTTGAAGAAGATGAACTGCCTGTCTGGCAGTGGATTTTGACTGCAATATTGATTGTCTCATATTTGGCATGCGCAATTATTTTAAAACCATGGTAATTTGTTGTTGACAAATGCAAAACATGAGTATAAAATGAGAGACAATTAATAAATGATGATAACGTTGAAGAGAAGAGTAGGCGAAACGCGACACGAAGAGAGTCCCGCATGGTGAGATGGGATTGCCGGCGTCAGCTGAAGATGAGCTCTGAGTCAGACTGGCGGTGCAAGCCAACAGTCCGTTTGGATACGATATAATCCTAGGCATGTCAGTGCTGAATCGAGGCCTTTTGGGCAAAAAATGGGTGGTACCGCGAATGACTTTCGCCCCTGAACGAAGCTAGACTTTGTTCAGGGGCTTTTTTTGACGCTATCGAAACATCAGGAGGAAAATTATTATGACAGAATTAAAATCACCGTTTCGTTATGACTATGTGGGAAGTTTTTTACGTCCGGCCGCTGTTAAAGAAGCTCGTGCCAAATTCGCAAAGAACGAAATCACGAAAGAACAGCTGACTGAAGTTGAAAATGAAGAAATCAAAAAATTGGTTGAAAAACAAAAAGCTGCAGGTTTTCATGGCTTGACCGACGGCGAATTCCGTCGCAGCTACTGGCATCTTGATTTCATGTGGGGATTTGGCGGCATCGAGCACGTCGAACTTGATCACGGCTACTTCTTCCATGGTGAGGAAACGACCCATGGTTCAATCAAGGTAACGGGTAAGATTACGGGAGAAAATCATCCGTTCGTTGAACATTACAAATTCGTCAAGCAGTTCGAGGATGAAAACACGGTTGCACGCCAGACGTTCCCGGCACCTGCACAATTGCTGGCAGAACTTTTCCGTGAAGACAACGGCAAGGACACCGTTGCCGTCTACCCTGACGAAGACAAGCTGATTGAAGACATTGCAGCCGCATATCGTCAGGTCATCAGGGATCTCTACGATGCCGGCTGTCGCAACATCCAGTTTGACGACTGCACATGGGGCATGTTCTGTGACGAGAAGTACTGGGAAGCCCGCCAGAAAGACG
>NZ_DAIUCE010000035.1:0-15102 GCF_036846325.1 Ligilactobacillus sp.
GATGTCCTGCGTTTTTGCCCCATTGAAAATCAAAAGGACACCTCCCCTCGGGGAAATGTCCTTTTGACGGAATCTGATTATTTTTCGATTGTCTTCATCGTCGGGAACAGCAGGACGTCGCGAATCGACTCTGCATTTGTCAAAAGCATTACCAGACGGTCGATTCCGATGCCAAGACCGCCTGTCGGAGGCATGCCGTATTCCATTGCTTCGATGTAGTCTTCATCGATGCCTTCTGCTTCATCGTTGCCGGCCTTTCTTTCCTCAACCTGAGCTTCGAAGCGCTGACGCTGATCGATTGGATCGTTCAATTCCGTGAAGGCATTCGCGTATTCGCCACCGAGAATGTAAAGTTCGAAGCGGTCCGTGAAACGGGGATCATCGGCATTCTTCTTGGCAAGCGGAGAAATTTCGACAGGATGGCCATAAACGAACGTCGGATCGACAATCTTGTCTTCGCAGAATTCTTCAAAGAATTCGTTGATGATGTGACCGACTTTCCAGTAGGATTCGTAATGAACACCATGTTCGTCCGCAATCCTGCGGGCTTCTTCAATGGTCATTTCCTTCCAGAAGTCAACGCCGGTGTATTCCTTGATCAGATCAACCATGTGGGCGCGCTTGAACGGCTTGTCAAAGTTGACTTCCGTTCCCTGATACGTCACGATGCTGTTATCTGAAACGACCTTTGCGGCAGCCTTGAAGATGCCTTCAGTTTCATCCATGACGTCCTTGAAGTCAAAATATGCGGCATATGTTTCGAGCATGGTGAATTCAGGATTGTGATGTGTATCGATGCCTTCATTGCGGAAAACGCGTCCAATTTCGTAAACTCGTTCCATCCCGCCGACAATCAGACGCTTCAAATGCAGCTCAAGTGCGATACGCAGATAAAGCTCGATATCAAGTGCATTATGATGCGTGATGAACGGACGGGCAGAAGCACCGCCGGCCTGCGTGTGCAGGACGGGCGTTTCAACTTCGAGGAAGCCGTTTTCGTCAAGATAGCGGCGAATCGCTGTCACGATGCGGCTGCGATTGACAAAGCGATCGTAGCTTTCGCGATTCGTAATCAGGTCAAGATAGCGCTGACGATAAATCTGTTCAATGTCTTGCAAACCATGATACTTGTCAGGGAGCGGACGCAACGCCTTTGAAAGGAAAGTGAGCTTTGTCACCTTTACGGTCAGCTCACCCATGTCAGTCTTGATGACCTGACCTGTAATCCCCAGGAAATCACCAAGATCAGAGCGCTTGAAGATATGGTACATGTCTTCTCCGACCTCATCTTTGCGGATATAAAGCTGCATTCTGCCGGTCTTGTCCTGAAGATCGGCAAAACCGACTTTACCTTTACCGCGTTTGGCAACCATGCGCCCTGCGATCGTTACGACAATGTCCCTGCCGTTCAATTCTTCCTTGTCCATGTCGCCATACTTCTCATGAAGTTCCCGGTTCATGGAATCACGTTCAAAACGATGGCCGAATGGATCAATGCCCGCGTCGCGCAATTCCTGCATCTTTTCGCGACGGACGCGCATTTGATCGTTCATGGTTTGTTCATTAGCCATTATTAGTCCTCACTTTCTTTTATTCACACTTTTTTAATTATATCACATGTCTTACCTGCAAAGCTATGCTACTTGCCGGCCCTGGCCTGATAGTCAGCCAGAAAGCCGTCAAAGATTTCATGCATTTCCTCTTCGGTATCCGCACTGTTCAAAGCCGCCTTGGCCCTTGCGGAACGGGGAATGCCCTTTAAATAGTACGCTGCCTGGGAACGAAATTCCTTTGGCCCCATTTTCTCACCCTTGGCCAGAACCAGCCTGTGCAAATGTTCCTTTGCAACGATGATTTTCTGATCCGGCGTCGGTTCTTCCAAAAGTTCTCCCGTTTCAAGATAATGCACGGTCTGCTTTAAAATCCAGGGATTGCCCAATGCTGCACGCCCGATCATCACGGCGTCGCATCCGACCTCATCAAGCATTTTCCTTGCATCCTGAGGCGTTCTGACATCACCGTTTCCCATGAAGGGAATCGTCACTCTGCCGGCAACCTCATGGAGAATGTCCCAGTCTGCATGTCCTGAATACAATTGCTTTCTCGTTCTGCCGTGCATTGCCAATGCCCTGGCACCGCCTTCCTGAGCCGCCAAGGCATTTTCAACTGCATAAATATGATCTTCGTCCCAACCGGTTCTCATTTTAACGGTTACCGGCTTGTCAATCGAATGCGTTACCGCATCCACCATTTCGTAAACCTTGTCCGGATCAAGCAGCCATCTTGAGCCGGCATCGGTCTTCGTAACCTTTGGAACCGGACATCCCATATTGATGTCAATAATGTCGGCATTTGTATTTTCAGCTACGAATTGAGCAGCTTCAACCAGGGATTCCTTGCTGCCGCCGAAAATCTGCACGCTGACGGGATGTTCCGCCGGATCGACGAACAGCATCCCAAGCGTTTTCTTGTTCCTGAAGTGGATTCCCTTGTCGGAAATCATTTCACAAACAACAAGACCCGCACCAAACTCCTTGCAGATCAGCCTGAATGCAACGTTCGTCACTCCGGCCATTGGAGCCACGACGACCTGATTGGGGATCGTGACGTCACCGATTTTCCACTCCATTTCTTCACCTCATCAGCTTTCTCTTGCTTCTTTTTCGATTTCACGCAATTCATCTTCCGTGAAATGATATTCATTGCAGCAGAAGTGACAAATTGCGGTGGCACCATGATCTTTTTCAATCATTTCATCAATGTCTTTTTTGGGCAGACTTGCCATTGCCTCGGCAAAACGTTCCTTTGAACAGTCACATTCAAAGGAAACCGGCATTTTTTCAAGAATTTCAAGCTCATCCTCGTCAAACAGACGCTTGAGAATGTCTTCCGGTTTCAATCCGTTATGCATCATTGTCGAAATCGGCGTGATCGTTTGAAGCGTATGTTCGAGTTTGTCCAGAATTTCATCAGGACATCCTGGCATGACCTGAATCATGAACCCGCCGGCCGTCCCGATCGTGTTATCGGAATTTACAAAAACGGACAGCCCGACAGATGAAGGAATCTGTTCCGATTTTGCTAGATAATAAGTGAAGTCTTCGGCAATTTCGCCGGAAACAAGCGGCACCTGTCCCGTGAACGGTTCCTTCAAGCCGTAATCCTTCGTAACGGCCAGAAAGCCTTCCGTTCCGACGGCCCCCTTGACGTCAATTTTGCCTTTGTCATTCAGCGGCAGATGGACGTGCGGGTTTTGAACGTAGCCCTTGACCGTCCCCTTTGAATTTCCGTCAACTACGATTCCGCCAACGGGTCCGTTGCCGTTGATTTTGACTGTCATCTTTTCATCACCCTTAAGTGATGATGTTGCCAGAAGCAGCGTTCCGATCATGCTTCTGCCAAGTGCTGCCGATGCGGCACTCCATGTATCCTGACGCTTCTGGGCTTCTCTGATCGTTTCTGTCGCATCAATTGCATATGCGCGCAAATGACCGTCACAAGCCAAGCTTTTAACTAAATAATCAGACATTCAGTATCTTCCTTTCAATGTATCCAATCAGTTATTCTAACATATAACTTATCTTCAAAACAAGACAGGCACTCATCGGCCGTCCCTAACCGGATTTTCCACCGGTTCATAAGACAAAACCCCTGCCCGAAATCAGGCAGGGGTTTAATTTAAGGATTCAACGGACTATTCGTCCTTGTCATCATCATTCTTCGGTTCATCCGTTTCATTCTCGGATTTGTTCGAATCTTCAGAATCATCCTGCTTAAGGCTTTCTTCCGAAGGGAACTCGTCCTTGACTTCATCACGATGGCTTTCCTCTTGCTTGACCGCATCTTTTCTGATGAGTGCTTCCTTAGCCTCTTCAAATGTTGCGGCTTTTTCAGAAGGAAACTCGTCTTCTGCCTGCGCAGGCATCTTGCCCGTCTTATACAGGCTGAGAATCTGTCTTTCATCAAGCGTTTCATATTCAAGCAGGGCTTCCGCAATAATGCGATGCTGCTCCTTGTGTTCTTCGATGATCTTCTTGGCAGTTGCCATTCCTTCTTCGCAAAGGGCCTTGACCTCAGAATCGATGGCGTTTGACGTATCAATCGAGAACGGCTGTTGTCCGGGAACATAATCTCCGGCAAACATGCCGCTCTGCCCTTCGTACTGAACGGGGCCAAGTTTTTCGCTCATCCCGTATTCAGTCACCATTGAGCGTGCAAGCTGCGTTGCCTGCTGGAAGTCGTTTGACGCGCCGGAAGACTGCTGATTGAAAATCAGTTCTTCGGCTGCACGACCGCCCATGAGACCTGCAATCTGTTCCTTGAGATCCTTCTTTGAAAGAAGCATTTGATCTTCTTTTGGAAGCATGATTGCATACCCGCCGGCACGACCGCGGGGCACAATCGTAACTTTGTGAACGACGCGCGCGTCATTCAGCACCAAACCGACAATCGTATGTCCGGCTTCGTGGAAGGCGACAGTTTCGCGCTCCTTCTTGCTGATGACGCGGTCGCGTTTGGCAGGACCTGCAATGACGCGGTCTTCAGCTTCATCAACATCGGAAGCATCGATTTCCTTTTTATTCCGACGGGCAGCAAGCAAAGCTGCCTCATTCAGCAGGTTGGCAAGATCGGCCCCGACAAATCCAGGGGTCTGCTTGGCAATGATCTTTAAATCGACGTCCTTGGCCAACGGCTTGTTCTTCGCATGAACCTTGAGAATTGCCTCACGCCCCTTGACGTCGGGACGGCCAACCAGAATCTTGCGGTCAAAACGGCCCGGACGAAGCAACGCGGGATCCAAAACGTCAGAACGGTTCGTGGCAGCCATGACGATAACGCCTTCGTCGCCTTCAAACCCGTCCATTTCAACCAGCAGCTGATTCAGGGTCTGTTCACGTTCATCATGTCCGCCGCCCATGCCGTTGCCGCGCCGACGGCCAACAGCGTCAATTTCATCGATGAAGATGATTGACGGAGCGTTCTTCTTGGCATTTTCAAAAAGATCACGGACACGACTGGCACCGACACCGACAAACATTTCAACGAAGTCGGAACCTGAAATTGAAAAGAACGGTACGCCGGCTTCGCCTGCAACGGCCTTGGCCAGCAAAGTCTTACCTGTTCCGGGAGGCCCCTCAAGCAGGACACCGGACGGAATCTTGGCACCCAAAGCCAGGAACTTATGCGGATCGCGCAAGAATTCAACGACTTCGACCAGTTCCTGTTTTTCTTCTTCGGCACCGGCAACATCAGAAAAACGTACTTTATTGTTCTTTTTGTCAACCGGCTTTGCCTTTGCCTTGCCAAAGTTCATCACGCGGCCGTTGCCGCCGCCCTGACCGGCCTGTCCCATCATCATATAGAAGAAGATGATGAAGAAGAAAAGCGGAACCACGTATATGAGCAGCTGAATCCAGATGCTGCTTGACTCTTCTTCCTTTGCCCCGTACTTGACGTTGTTCTTCTCTGCATACTTCTTGATCTGAGCAACAGAAGAATCGTTCGTCAAAACGTTCGTTGAGAAGTGATCAACCTTTGATTCAGAGCTTGGAAAACCAACCAGACCGCTGGTTTCCTTAGATTTTTGAGCTTTTTTATAAACGCCGGTAACTTTATACGTGCTTCCTGACGGCTGCATCGTAAAGCTCTTGACGTTGCCTTTCTTAAGTTCAGTAATGAACTGACTCGACTGAATCTGCTGGGACTGGGAATTGGAGTGATTTCCAAACACGTAGTAAAGTGCACCCATTATTCCAAGGAAGATTACGATATAGAAAAGGCTGTTGCGGAAAAGCCCGTTTTTATTGTTATTATTATTCAAACGACTGCCTCCTTCATCCTGCTGGATATCCAAATGAACGGATATCGTAACAGTCTCATAATATCATATTTGACCTTTGTTAACCAAAAAAAAGCTTTAAATATTTTCGTAAATTTCAGGCTTTAAAATTCCGACATAGGGAAGATTGCGATAGTGTCCCTGGAAATCAAGACCATACCCCACGACAAACTCATTTGGAACCTCAAATCCGACGTAATCCGGTTCAACCGTCTTGACGCGACGGTCAGGCTTGTCAAGCAGCGTGCAGATCCTGACCGAAGCAGCATCCCTGCCCTTCAGCAATTCGACAAGGCTTGCCAGAGTCCGGCCCGTATCAATGATGTCTTCGACAATCAAGACGTTTCTGCCTTTGACCGAAACGTCCAGATCCTTGATAATCTTGACTTCTCCGGATGAAACAGTATTGTTTCCGTAACTTGAGACATCCATGAAGTCAAGTTCGCAATAAGTGTCGATTTGACGAACGATATCCGCCATAAACAGGACGGCTCCCTTTAAAACGCAAATGACAAGCGGATTCTTGCCTTCAAAATCCTTCGTGATCCGTTCACCCAATTTTCGTGCAACTTCATCAATTTGTTCCTTGCTGTACAAGACAGCTTTGATATCATTATTCATTTGAAAATTCAAACCTCTTTCCTGCTCTCATTTTCGAAAGACTGCTATGTATTGAATTTTAGCATTTACACAGCCCCGTGACAAATCTGATTTTTTGACGCCGACGATCCATATTGCCTGGTTTTCGTCATTTACGACAAGCCACAGTTTTTTTCTTTCATCCAGAGCAATTTTCTTATCTATCAGGATTTTCTTGATCTTCTGCATGCCGCCTCTGGTCTTCAAAACGTCTCCGCAGCGTCTGTGACGAAGCAGCAGGCCCTTTGGCGATGAAATCTCCAGGACGTCATCTTCCGGCAGGAGATTGATCTTATCCCGCCTGAAAATTCCGATTTTCTCTCTTTCACTTAAACTATACCATTTTCCCGGTTCTAATTTAAGAACTTTATCCTCGCTGTCCTGCCTGTTTCTCCCGGTTTTCCTGACTCCAAAGATTCCGTAGGTTCTGAAAAACGCATGAGAATCGCCCAATGCCAGACTTCCCTGCGGTTTTGAGTCGTTTTCAAGTATTTTAACGCATTGCTCCTGCTTTTTGAGCGAGAAATCACCTGTCTGCTTTAGAATACGCTTTAAAGTCAGTCTTTTCTGTGATTCATCCTGTCTGCGCCACTTTTCAAGACTGTACCCGCCTTCGACTTTCAAACGCAGACAATCATCATCAATCCTCTTGCCGGAATATTCAAGCAAATCATTGAGCTGAAGGCTCAATTCCTCCACATGAGTCAGGAAACGCCGATTCTCCCTTTCAAGTAAAGGCATGACGTGATGTCGCAGACGATTTCTCAAGACGTCATCAAGAGCATTCGTTTCGTCTTCAAAATACATGATCTGATTTCTCACGGCATATTCCCTCAGTGTTTCCTTTGAAAAATGCAGCAGCGGTCTCAAAAGTCTCCCGTTGAAGAAAGTCCTTGAGGCCCTGATTCCGGCCAATTGTTCCAGATCACCTCCTCTGACCGCCTTCATCAGAATCGTTTCGGCCTGATCATTGGAATGGTGAGCCGTCAGCAAATACTTGATTCCTGTTTCCTCCATGACTTTCTCAAAGAAACGGTATCTGAACTTCCTTGCTGATTCCTCGACGCCTTTTTCCGGGTGAAGCTCTTTTTCCCAGACGCTCTTAAATAAGACGAGCCCTTTTTCCTGACAATACTTCGTAATAAAGTCAGTTTCCTCCTTGCTCTGCTCACGCAACTGATGGTCAACATAAGCGACTTGAACGGCCGGCCTCATTCTTTCAGGCAGTCCCTGCAGGAGACTCAGGAGAGTCATTGAATCGCACCCTGTCGAAACGGCAACAAGCACCGTTTCATTTGCAGGAACACCCAACTTCTTCCATTCGGCCTGAAACTCAACTTCCGTTTTGTCCTTCACGATCATCACCTACCTTAAAAAGACAGTCAAAGAGGCTTGGAGAAAAATTCCAAGCCTCATGTTCCTTATGAGCGACGGCCACCGCGGCCGCCACGTTTGCCTTCCGTATTGCGTTTCAAAGATGTCAAACGTTCGTCGCTTTCCTTTAGAAATCCTGCAAGCAATGAATCGAAGTCTTTTCTTTTAGGTTCCTGGCGGTGAGATTGCTGTGGAAATTTTCTGTTCTGCGCTGGACGATTACCGTTTCCGCGTTCATGAGAACGACCGTCATTATGTCTGTCGCCTTCTGCCCTGCGACGATGGTCCTTCTTGTCGCCTTCCGGCTTATCCTGGGCCTTGCGAATCGACAAGCTGATTTTTCCGTCATCACCGACGGAAAGCACCTTGACGGTAACCTTATCGCCAACAGTCAAAACATCGTGAATATCCTTGACGAAGCCGTCAGAAACTTCGCTGATGTGCACGAGTCCGGTTTTCTTGTCTCCTAAATCAACAAAAGCACCAAAATTTGTGATTCCTGAAATCTTGCCGCTAACCTTTGAACCAACTTCAATTGACATTCTTGTGTCCCTAGTATAACATGATTTTACTTATATTTATACACTATCGATGATTAAAGCATCAGTTTAGTTGCCATGATCAGTTTGAGAATTATCCTCCGGCAAACTGAAAATAATCTCATTGTTCTTTGAATACAAATATTTTTTCCTGATCAGTTTTTGAACATATTCTTCATCGTTTAACTGCCTTATCTTAAAATTCAGAGAAGAATTAGTGTGCCTGGCTTTTTTCAATGCCTCCTGCGCAACCTCCTTCTGAGCTTCGAGCCGGTTTTCATCCGCTATTCCACGCCCGATCACCAGTGCCGAAAAAGAGGCACACAAAAGCAGGATGCCTGCACAGGCCCTTTTAAAAAGGCGATACCTGTGTTCCCTTTTTCTCCGGTGTTCGTCCCTTTGTTTAATTGCCATCTGTTTTTGATAATACTCGTTATCTAAAACAGTCACTTTTCTGCCTTTCATATCGCTGCCTCACTAACCGCATTTTTGAGTAGATTATATCAAAAAAACGTTTCCTTATCCATCGAAAACCGGTTACAATCCGTAATCTTCCTTGTATTCTTCGGAAACAACCTCATACATTCCCTCGGCTTCATCCTTCTTGGTTGTTTCCTTCAGTTCATTGACCCTGATTATCAGCGTCTTGTTGCCGAAATTAATCACCAGTTCGTCGCCGACGCTGACATCCGTCGATGATTTGGCAACCTTGCCGTTGATCGAAATCCTGCCTTTGTCGGCAATTTCCTTGGCAACACTGCGTCTTTTAATGACGCGCGATACTTTCAGATACTTGTCTAATCTCATTTTATTTCCTCATTTCCTTTCTTCAACTTCTGAATCAGTCCATATATTTTCCTTCCCTTTGGAAACGCAAGCCACTCGTCTTTTTCAAACAAATCAAATGCCACGGAGCCTAACAGGAAAACGACGCAACCCGCCACGCTGCCTGCTGCTGTTGCAACAGCGGCATCAAAGCGAGTTCCCGCACTGAATTTTTCAAACAAGACCATCAGCGCCTTGACCAGACCGCCCATCAGAATACATGTCGCGCAAAGCCTTTTTACGAATGAACCGCCCGTAAAAACGCTGCCGACGCTCTTTGGCTTGAAGAAAACAATCAACGCCAGTGAAACAATCAATGCAAGCACGGTCGAGATGCTGGCGCCGGTAATTCCAAATTGTCTAATCAGCCGGACGTTCGTGCAGGCCTTGACCAGAATTCCGCATAAAAGCGCAAATGCCGCCTTTGAAAAAAGATTCATGCTCTGCAAAATCGAATTGTAAGTACTGATCAAGGTAATGAACACGATGCTGACTACGTATGCGGAAATCGTCGGGCTCAAAAAAGCATCCCCGAACAGAAGCGTGTTGAGTTCAGGCATGATCGAAATCATTCCGACCGTTGCCGCCAGTGCAATCGCCGTGCTGATTCTCAAAATGATTTTTGTCGTCTGCCTGAACTCTGCAGCCTTTTTTCCTGCCAGTTCGCTTGAAAGCGCCGGCAGAAGCGAGGAAGAAAAGCCGGTTGCAAGCGCCATTCCGAGCTGAACAAGCGGCTGTGCTCTGTCATATGCGCCCTTGAGATTCCTGGCTTTTTCCAGACTGATGCCCGATGCTCTCAAACCATTCATAACGGTAAAGGAATCAACCAGCTGCAGCAGAACCATCATTGCTGCAAACAGACATATCACCAGGCCTTCCGTAAGCATTTTCCTGAACAGAATGCCACAGCCTTCATGGAACCCGCTTTGCCGGACCCTGAAGAACTTCTTAAAGTAAAAGGAACTCATGCAGATCATCGCAAAAAAAGCACCGAAAGTCGAGCCTAGCATCGCATTTGCCCCCATGGAATAAAGATTCCAGTCATATTTTGCAAACATCACCGCACAGATGATGATGACCAGGACTCTGACAAATTGTTCAGCTACTTGGGACAAGGCAGGCGGAATCATGTTAAAGGTTCCCTGATAATATCCTCTCGGAACGGCCAGCATCGGCATGAACAAAAACATCCAGGAAACGCTTTTGATCAACCGGAAAAGCTCCGGATCTCCCATCAGGAAAGCAATCTGTTCTGAAAAAAACTGCAGAAGGGCAAAAACGAAAATTCCAAAGCAGGCCAGCACCAAAAAAATCTGGCGCGACAGCTGCAGTCTGTGAAGCTCGTTTTCCTGCTCGGCAATCAGTTTTGAGATATAGACCGGAAATCCGCTCAGGGCAAACGTCATTCCGATTCCATAAATCGGATAGACCTGCTGATAGACGTAAAAACCGGCATTGCCGACAATGTTTTGGAACGGGATTCGGTAGAACGCACTTAGAATTTTGGCGGCAAGACCTGCGCAGGACAAAATGACCGCTCCCTGCATCGTCTTTTGTATTTGTTCATTTTTCATCTATGCTTTGATTTCCTCTTCCTTTGGAAAATTGCCCAGTGACCCGGCGATTTTTCCGGCAATCTGCTGCAATTCGTACAAAAGCTGCGTTTCCTTGGTTTCATCACCGCAAAGAAGCGTAATCAGCGTCTGATTGTTCTTCTCACCGAACGTTGACTTCAGACCGCATCCGTCCAAACTTGCCACGAGCTCTCTCAGACCAAGTTTTTCAGTTGCCTTCTTCGACAACAGGATTTCGATTTTCCTGTCGTATTGCGTGATTCGTTCAATCATCGCATGGTCGGCGTAAAACTTCAGCAGTCCGATTTCAAGCAGATTGGCGCATTCGTCAGGATAATCACCGAAGCGATCGGTCAGATCAGCCTGAATCTCTTCATATTCAGCATAGCCGTTAAGCTGATGAATTCGCTTGTAAATTTCAATTTTCTGTCTCGAATCCTCAATATACTCTGTCGGAACATATGCCTCAACATTTAAATTGATTTCGCAGTCCGTCCTTTGCTCCGGCTTGATGCCGCGTTTTCTGGCCACTGCTTCGTTGAGCATTTTCGTATAGAGGTCATACCCGACGGATTCAATGAAGCCGTGCTGCTGTTTGCCGAGCATATTGCCGGCACCGCGAATCGAAAGATCCCTCATCGCGATTTTAAATCCAGAGCCGAGCTCCGTGAAATCCTTAATGGCTTCCAGGCGCTTTTCGCCCTCTTCGGTCAGGACTTTATCCGGTTGGTACATGAAATATGCATATGCCACCCGATTCGAACGGCCGACGCGTCCTCTGAGCTGATACAGCTGTGCCAGTCCCATCCGATCGGCATCTTCAACGAACAAAGTGTTGACGTTCGGAATGTCGACACCCGTTTCGATGATTGTCGTCGTTACCAGGACATCGTATTCGCCGGCAATGAAGTCCACCAGTATTTTTTCCATCTGAGCTTCTGACATTTGTCCGTGAACATAGGCGGTTCTTGCTTCCGGAACGATTGTGTTCAATGTTTCGACAACCGTTTCAATATCATGAACCCGGTTATGAAGATAAAACACCTGCCCGCCCCGTGCCATTTCACGTCTGATTCCGCTTGCCACGACATCATAATTCTGTTCCATCGCATACGTTTGAATCGGATAGCGATTCAGCGGCGCCGTTTCAATGACGGACAAGTCCCTGACACCGAGCATCGACATGTTGAGCGTTCTTGGAATCGGCGTTGCGGTCAGCGTCAGAACATCGACCGACGTCTTGAGCTCCTTGAGCCTTTCCTTATGCCTGACCCCGAATCGCTGCTCTTCGTCAATAATCAGCAAACCCAAATCGGCAAATTTCACGTCCTTTGAAAGCAGCCGGTGAGTTCCGACGATAATGTCAATTTCACCACTTTTTAACTTCGAAAGAGTTTCCTTAACCTGCCTTGGAGTGCTGAATCTTGACAAGACGCCGATTTCAACCGGAAATCCTTCAAAACGCGACAGCATCGTTTCATAGTGCTGCTGCACCAGCAGCGTCGTCGGTGCAATGAAGGCCACCTGCTTGCCGTCCTCAACTGCCTTAAACGCTGCTCTGAGCGCAACTTCTGTCTTGCCGTAGCCGACGTCTCCGATCAGCAGCCGGTCCATCGGCTTTTCCTTTTCCATATCAAGCTTGATTTCCCTGGCACTCCTCAACTGATCGGGCGTTTCGGTGTACGGAAATGCATCTTCAAATTCCTTCTGGTAACTGTCGTCCTTAGGGAATGCATGGCCTTTTTCAGATTCCCGCCTGGAGTACAGTTCAACCAGCTCGTCTGCAATGTCCTCCAGCTTTGCGGCAACTTTCTTCTTGGTCTTCTCCCAGTCACTGCTTCCGAGCTTGTTGACCCTGGGAACCTTGCCTTCTGAGGAAACGTACTTTTGAATGCGGTCAAGCTGAGAAACGGGAATGAAGAGCTTCGCATCGTCACGATAGACGATCGTCATGTAGTCCTGGTGTCTTCCTGAAACTTCGAGCGTCTCCATTCCCATGAAACGTCCGATGCCATGGTTGACATGCACGACAAAGTCTCCGGGCTTCAAATCGGTATAGCTCTTCAGGCGCTCCGTGTTGCTCATGGTCTGATGCCTTGGCTGGCGTTTCCTGGCTTTTGCGAAAAGTTCATTTTCCGTCAGCACGACCAGATGGCTGAGAGGCAGTTCAAAACCGTTTTGAAGGGTTCCGTCGACAATCTGAAAAGTACCCTGTTCAATCTTGTCCCTGTCGGTTTCGATTGCCCTGATTCCGAAATCATCAAGCAGCTGCAGCGTCTTTTTGGCGCGCTCCGCTTCAGAAATCAGGAAAACGACCGTTTCATTCGTTTTCCTGTAGCGCATCGTTTCAACCCTGAGAAGCGGCATCTGTCCGAAAAACTGCTGCACGCTCCGCGACTTGATATCCGTCAGGGAGGCAAACCTCATGCGGCCCATCCCTTTTTGAAGAAGCGACATGAAGATTCTGTCATGATGCTCCTTCTTCTCGAGTTCGGAAATTTCAAAACCGAGCGTTTCCTTGGCATAGAGCATATGTGATTCGATTTTTTCCAGCATCCACCGTGCATCATCCTTTTCAAGCTCATGCTCTTTTTCCTTCAGGCGCTTGTAATCGTCAAAAACGATTATTCCGTCTTCTGAAAGATAGTCAAACAGCGAGGCCTTGCCTTTCCCGTAAAGTTCTTCTGAAAAAACGACATGTTCAGGCTCAAGGATGCCCTGATGCCAATCGTCTGCGACCGTCCTCAGATTATCCGCCAGTAATTTCCCGTCTTCTTCATCGTCGAGTTCCGCCAGGCATTCCCTGACCTTTTCCTGCAGCACCGCGGCGCCCTTTTCAAGCATGGGAGCTGATGCGATAAAATCCGTTGCAGGTAGAATTTCGACCTCATCGATTTTCTTCAGACTTCTCTGGTCCGCTGAATCGAAGAGCCTGAGAGAGTCGATTTCCGTATCAAACAAATCGATGCGCACTGGATTTTCCAAATTGAGCGCATAGATATCGAAGATCGAGCCTCGGACGGCAAAGTCACCGGGTCTTTCAACCATTTTGACCGTCCGGTAACCCATCGTGCAAAGCTCCTGCTTTAATTTTTCAGGAATGATCTCTTCTCCGAGCCTGAACTTAAGGCTGCTGCTGAGCCATAAATCCTTCGGACAAAGCAGGCGCCTTATCCCTGAAACTGAAGTCACGACGATTCCGGCGCTCCCGTCAGCCATCTTCTGCAAGGTTTTGACCCGCTGAGCCCTGTATTCCGGTGAGCTCGCGGAAATCGCCGCAGCAAAGTTCTCTTCAACCGGGAACAGATCAATGTCTTCTTCCGCAAAAACGTTTGTCAAATCCTCTTCAAGCGATTGAGCATGAAACAGATCGTCGCAGACAACGATCAACGGCACTTGAAGTTTTTCTTCCAGGTCCGCCAAAAGAAGCGTGCGCACTGATCCGCTCACGCCTGTTATCATATGACGGCCCTTTTCCTTTAAAGAATCGTAGAACCCGGCCATTTCGGCCGTGTTCGACAGTAGCTCGTTAAGCTGCATGGATACCCCCTCTTCATCGCTGGTTGAATCTGTTCATCGTCTTCATGAAATCATCGTTTTCAAGCCAGTCATCAATCGCATCGACGGCTTCGTTCATCCCAACGTCAAATTCAGTGCGCTGGTCCGAAGAAAAGCGCGTCAGGACCCAGTCAACGACCTTTTGCCTTACCGGATGATCGATTCCAATCCGAAGGCGCTTGAATTTTTCAGTGCCCAAATGAGCAATTATGCTCTTGATGCCGTTGTGTCCTCCGGAAGAACCTTTCTGGCGAAGGCGAAGTCTTCCTGTTGCAAGATCCATGTCATCATGCACGATCAGGACGTCTTCCGAATCCAGTTTGTAAAAGTCAACGATCTGTCGCACGGAGCGACCGGATTCATTCATATACGTTGTCGGCTTTGCCAAAATGACCTTTTCACCGTTAACGATCCCGTCGGCAATCATTGCGTCAAATTTCTGCCTGTTAAATTCAAGACCATGCCTCTCGGCAAAATGATCAACTGTCATAAAGCCCGCATTGTGTCTTGTTTCATCATACTCTCTGCCAATATTGCCCAATCCAACGATTAATTTCATTTCCTGTCCTCTCAACAATTATTCTGAAAAACAATGTAAGCGCTGTCTGGATTTTGAACGATTTCATTTAAATCTCAAAACGAAATATGCCGCAACACTTTGCCAAAATTCCGGATGATGAATTATAAAAAGGCTCAACGACGCGGTTAAGATACATTATTTTCTAACATTAAAAAATCAAAAATAGAAATTATT
>NZ_DAIUCE010000035.1:15112-17381 GCF_036846325.1 Ligilactobacillus sp.
AGTATAACATAATTTGAAGAAATGGCATGAAAAAAAAGCTTTCGCCTTGAAAACATTCACCAATTTACTGAAATCCATGTTATAATGTGAGTGTATCAATTAGTTACTTTTTAAGGAAAGGATGAATTACTGTGTCAAAAACACAAAATCATCAAAAAGTTATGTTAGTCGGCGATGGCGCCGTTGGTTCTAGTTACGCATATGCAATGGCATTGCAAGGTATCGCTGAAGAATTCGGTATCATTGACGTTGTCAAGGAACGTACCGAAGGCGATGCATTGGATCTTCTCGATGCTACGGGTTACACATATCCTAAGAAGATTTATTCTGCAGAATACTCAGACTGCAAGGATGCCGACCTGGTTGTCATCACGGCCGGCGCTCCACAAAAGCCAGGCGAAACACGTCTTGACCTTGTAAACAAGAACCTTCGCATCTTGTCAACAATCGTTAAGCCAGTTGTTGACTCAGGCTTCCAGGGCATCTTCCTGGTTGCTGCAAACCCTGTTGACATCCTGACATACGCAACATGGAAGTTCTCAGGCTTCCCTAAGGAACGCGTTCTTGGTTCAGGTACATCCTTGGATACAGCACGTCTTCGTGTTGCCATGGCTGATTTGACAGGCATCAAGGATCCTCGTTCAATGCACGCATACATCATGGGTGAACACGGCGATTCAGAATTTGCTGCATACTCTTCAGCATCAATCGGTTCACTTCCATTCCTGGACTGGGCTAAGGAACACGACGTTTCCAAGGAAACGCTTGACAAGATTGAAGACGACGTTCGTAACAAAGCTTACGAAATCATCAACAAGAAGGGCGCAACATTCTACGGTGTTGCTGCTGCCCTTGCTCGTATTTCCAAGGCTATTCTCCGTGATGAAGATACGGTTCTTCCTGTTTCTGCATACATGGACGGCCAATACGGCATCAACGACGTATACATTGGTACACCAGCTGTTGTCTGCGCAGACGGCATCAAGCAAGTTATCGAAGTTCCTTTGAACGAAGAAGAACAAACAAAGATGACTGAATCTGCCAAGACATTGAAGCAAGTTCTTAACGACGGTTTGAAGAACCTCGAAGAAAGCCAGAAGTAATTTTGCTTCCTTAACAGCTGATTCTAAAGAGTCTCGCTTTGGCGGGGCTCTTTTTTCTTAAAAGAATGTGCCTTGTTCGACGAAGTTCCCTGACTTGACTGCATGAATCAAAAACCGTTTCAAATATTTAAATAACAATGCACTTTTTTTGAAAAGTTCTGATGCATCAGCGTTTCATTTTTCATTCAGCAAAGGCTTTTCTTCTTCAAAACGTGCACTTTAACGGGCATTTATGTTAAAATGAATTAAGATATTCTGATAACAAAATGAAAGAACTGAATACGAGGTTTTCGGCTATGCTACTTAAAACTTTAATTAAACCAAAAAAAGAACTGACCACGGTCAAGGAAGACTGCACGCTTGAAGAAGCACTGCAGGTTCTGGAAGATTCAGGCTACCGCTGCGTTCCGATTCTGGATGAATCCGGAAAGATTTTCCGTGGCAACATCTACAAGATGCACATCTATCGCCACAAATCACGCGGCGGCGACATGAGCCTTCCCGTTACGTATCTTTTGAAGAATGCCACGAAATTCGTTTCAATCAATTCGGCATTCTTCAACGTCTTCTTCTCAATTAAAGACCTGCCGTACATTACGGTTCTTGATGAAAACAATTATTTTTACGGCATCCTGACGCACACGCGCCTGCTTGACATGCTGTCACAGTCATGGAACGTCAATGTCGGAAGCTACGTTTTGACGGTCGTTTCGACAGGCGATCGCGGCGACCTTGTTGAAATGTCAAAGATAATCACCAAATATACGTCAATCGCCAGCTGCATGACGCTTGACGTCCAGCAGGGAGAATTCGTTCGCCGGACGATGTTTACTCTTCCGGCAGACGTTTCACACGAAAAGCTGGAAACAATCGTCAAGGCCCTGGAAAAGAAGAACTTCAAGGTCCCTGAAATTGAGGACCTGCAAATATAAGAGAGCAGATGATGGGAAAAACGTGACTTTTTCCCTGACTTATAATGAGATACCGGACAAATGCAGTCGTAAGTCGACTTGTTTTGTCCGGTATTTTTTCAGTTTTGAGACATGAAAACCTGACTTTTTACAAAATACAGAATTTCGCATCGCCTGCTCAATCAGGGCGCCGAGACAGGACAAGGTGTGGAAGCGAGCGTTCAGCCCCTGAGCACTAAGGAGGCTCGCACGACG